>JAGRNP010000039.1:20176-29176 GCA_020440705.1 bacterium
CCCGGATCCTCAAGCGCACCCTCGGATGCACCGCCAACCGACAAATCGCCCGCGATCTCGGCGTCGCCCCGACGACTGTCGACCGCCACGTCGCCCGCCTCGGCCGGCACTGTATGCTCTTCCACCTGGATAGGATCCGGGATCTGGCGCCACCCCGCGAGATCGTCGTCGACGGCTTCGAGTCGTTCGAGTGGAGCCAGTATCACCCCATCCACCACCATCTGGCCGTAGGCAAGGAAACCGACTTCTTCTACTACTTCACCGACAGCCCCCTGCGCCGCAAGGGCCGGATGACGGCCGCCCAGAAGAACCGTCGCATGGCACTCGAGTCCGCGCTCGGTCGCCCGAACCCGAAGGCGATAGAGAACGACATGAAGGAGCTCCTGGAGGTGGTTCTGCGGGGGCGGCGGTCGGCGAGAGTGCTGAGCGATGATCATCCGGCGTATCGGCGGGCGATCCGGCGGATGAACGTGCGGATAGAGCACGCCGTGACTCCGGGCACGGCGTATCGGGACCGGAATAACCCGTTGTGGGAAGTGAACCTGCTGGATCTGCTGATCCGTCACTCGAGCGCGAATCACAAGCGGGAGACGATCGCCTGGTCGAAGCGGCGGCAGTCCAGTGCGGAGCGGTTGGCGATCCTGCTGGTGTGGCGGAACTACATGAAGGGGCGGCGTGAGAAGGTGCGCGGAAGTCCCACACCTGCGATGGAGTTGGGGATCATGGCGGAGAGGTTGGTGCCGGAGGAGTTGTTCAAGAAACGTTTGTTCGCGACGAGGACGGAGATGCCGGCAAGGTGGCGGGCGTACTACGACCGGGCTGTGGAAACGAAGCCCGTAGCGAACTGTAGACGCCACGGGCTTAGCTACGGCTACTAGACCGTTGTCGGGCTTTGGCTGTCGATTGCTCCGTCCGGGGCCGTGCACAATCTCAGCGGCACAACCGAATTTTATTCTTGGTTGCGGCTTAATTATATGGTATAAATTGTATACGTAACCCTCAATCAACAAAGAAGGTACGCAGGGCTGTTCCGGATGACCATCCGCAACGAAAACGCGGGATCGAAAGCATAGCGGTCCCCGGAGACGGAGGTGCGACCTCCGTTTTGCCTTGCCGACAACAGGGGAAGTGGCCGCAGGGCCACCGACCGGAAGAAGAGGCGTTCCATGACCAAGGCGGAATTGGTGGACCTGATCTCGTGGCAGACCGGGGTCAGCAAGAAGGACACGGGGACCATCGTCAACCTCATCCTCGACAACATCGGCCAGGCCCTCGTGCAGGGCGACAAGGTCGAACTGAGGGGCTTCGGCAGCTTCAAGGTGAAGACGCGCCGGTCCCGGCAGGCCCGCAACCCGCGCACGGGCGAGTCGGTGCAGGTGCCGGCGAAGCGGGTGCCGTATTTCAAGACCTCGAACGAGCTGAAGGGCCGCATGAACGGCGACCTCGAGGACGGTCAGGACTGACCCTCGTGGGGCCTGGGACCGGTTTTCCGGTTGTGTCGGGCAACACCATGGCCTATCTTGGTCGTTCTCCGCGGCACGGGGACCTCTGGCTCCTCCGTGCCCAGTCGTGTGTTCCGGGAGGGCCCGGAGCCGGTCCCGAGGATGGAAAGGCGGGTGAACATGCCTAACGGGCGTAAGCGCAAACGCAAGAAGATTGCGACTCACAAGCGCAAGAAGCGGTTGCGTAAGAACCGTCACAAGAAGAAGTAGCGAGCCAGAGCGGCCGGCGCGACCCTGTGTGGCGCCGGCCGGCGCGCTGAGCGCGTCATCTGCCGCGGGCGGCGCGGCGAACGGCCTGATGCCGTCGCCGGAGCGCCAGTCCGGAGGATCCGGAACCGATCTCGCCGAGGGAGTGCAGGGATGGCTGACCACAACGAACGGCGGCGGGCCCAGCGGGTCGACGCCAACCTGAATCTCGAGGTCAAACTGCCCCAGGCGGACGGCTCGATTTCGACGGCCAGCCTCGAGACGATCAACATCAGCACCTCCGGCGTGTACTTCCGCTCCGACCACTTCATCGAGCCCATGACCAAGCTGGGCATGGAGCTCGAAGTCACCGTACCCGCCGCGGACGGCGGAGCGCCGGGGTCCGCGCTGGTGCCCTGCGAGGGCCTCGTCGTGCGCTCCAATCCCGAGGCCGCGGTGGCCGGCTGCACCGACTACGAGATCGCCGTTTTCTTCACCCACATCGAAGCCGACGGCATGGCCAACCTTGAGCGGCACATCGCCCTGCTCCTGTCCGATCTCGACTGATTCCCGCCCCGGATTCTCCCGCGTGGGCCCCTTTTGGGGTCAAGGCGCCGATTTGCCGGTCGATAACCCGGACAAGACATCCGGGTCCCGCCGCGGGGTCCCGAGCCCGTCATCCGCCCGAAAGACGACCCATGGCCGAGGCGAAGGAACGCACGATCCTGGTGGTGGACGATTCGCCGCCCACCTGCCTGTACCTCAAGCGCGTCCTCGAGAAGCGCGGTTACGAGGTGCTGACCGCCGGTGACGGCGCCACGGGCGCCCGCATGGCCATGGAGAACCTGCCCGACCTGATCCTGCTGGACAAGGAGATGCCGGGCATGCACGGGTTCGACGTCAGCCGCATCCTGCGCCGGCACCAGGACACGCGGGGCATCCCCATCCTCATGATCTCGTCCGAGGACAAGACCTCCGAGAAGATCATGGGTCTGGACATGGGCGCCGACGACTTCATCACCAAGGGCATCAACGGCGAGGAGCTGTACTCGAAGATCCGCGCCTTCCTGCGCATCAAGGACCTGCAGGACAAGCTGCGCCACCAGAGCGACAAGCTGAACCAGATCTTCCGCTTCCTGCACGAACCGGTGGCCATCTGCAGCCACGACGACAAGGTGCTGCTGAGCAGCCAGGTCTTCCTGAGCCTGCTGCGCATGCCGCGCGAAGTGGCCCAGTTCAAGTCGATGACGGAGATCCTGACCACCCTCGGCGTCGCGCCCGAACTGATCGAACGGCTGCGCGAGGGCGTGCGCGAGGACGTGCGCCTGACCATCACCATCGACGGGATGGTGACGCACCTGACGGCCCGCACGGCGCGCATCCAGCTCGACGACGAGATGGCCATGGCCTATGTCTTCCGCGACATCACCAAGGTGGTGGAGGCCGAGCAGATGAAGGCCGACTTCCACAGCATGATCGCCCACGACCTGCGCTCGCCCATGTCGGTGATCCAGGGCTACGTCTCGCTCATGGCCACGGGCAAGACGGGGGAGATGAACGAGACCCAGGTCGAGTTCCTCGACAGCGTGAACCGCAAGATCACCGAAATGACGGCCTTGCTGAACGATTTCCTCGACATCAACAAGATCGATGCGGGCTTCGTGAACCTCAAGCGCGAGGACATGGACCTCGGCAATCTCTGCCGCGAGGTCCTCGATGACCTGGCGCCCATGGCGGCGGGTTCGGCGCTGCAGGTCGACCTGGAACTGCCCGACGCGGCCGTGGTCGTGCACGCCGACCCCCTGCGCATGACCCAGATCCTGCGCAACCTCGTCAGCAACGCCATCAAGTACAACCGCGAGGGCGGCTGGGTGCGCCTGTCGGTGGAGACGCGGGGCGAGACGGTCCGCGTGGCCGTCTCCGACGGCGGCATCGGCATGAGTGCCGACGAGCTGCGCGTCCTCTTCCAGCCCTACACGCGGGGCAAGTCCCAGCGCACCATCAAGGGCGTCGGGCTGGGCGTCGTCATCATCAAGAAGCTGGTCGAGGCCCACGGGGGCCAGATCGAGGTGCGCAGCGAGCCGGACAAGGGTTCGACGTTCCGCTTCACGCTGCCCCTGGTGACGGCCGCCGCCGACCGGGAGACGGCTGCGCCACCGGCTGTGGAGCCGGTCCCCGCGCCGGTCTGAGCCGGCCCCCGCCGGCGGGACGTCCCGCCCAGGTTTCACCCACCGCCTGCAACGGGATCTGACACGGCCGCCGGCCCACCGCCGGCGGCCGTGTCCTTTCGTTCCCGGCCGGAAGATCCTGCCGCCCGGCAGATCCTGCCGCCGCGTCCGCCCGTCGGGCGCCGATTCCCTCCCCGCACCCTCTCCGGTCCAGGGCGGCCCCCGGCACCCGGCGGCAATTCCTGCCGGTCCCGCCGCGGGGCGGATCGCCGGACCGGGGCACGGCGCTTGCCCCCCGGGCGATGGGGAACCGGGTCCGCGACGATCCGGGGAAAGGACGTTTCGACGTGATCCGCAGTCTGAATACCGCCGAGCGCGCCATGCAACTGGAGCAGGTGCGCATCGACGCCCTGGCCAACAACCTGGCCAACGTGAACACGACCGGGTTCAAGCAGATCCTGACCCGGGTGGCCCAGCCCGACGACCCCAATGGCGGTGGCGGGACGAATCCCGGCCAGCAGGTCCAGGCCCAGACCGGTGCCCGCCAGACGCCGGGCACCGGCAACTGGGCGCCCGTCACGCGCATGGACCTGACCCACGCCCTGGACAACCGGCGCGGGCCGGTGACCGCCACCGGTCGCGACACCGACATCGCCGTCATGGGCGACGGGTTCTTCGAGCTGGCAACGCCCGACGGGCCGGTCTACACCCGCGACGGGAGCTTCACGGTCAACGCCCAGCAGCAGCTGACGTCGGCGGACGGCAAGCTGGTCCAGGGCGAAGGTGGACCCATTACGTTGGACGGCAAGGACTTCGCGGTCGGCCCGGATGGAACCGTCACCGTCGACGGTCGGCCGGCCGGCCGGTTGAAGCTGGTGGAGTTCGACGATCCGACCCGCCTCGAGCACATGGGAGACGGCGTCGTGCGGGCGCCCGACTTCCTCGAGCCCAAGCCGGTGCCGCAGGACCGCGTCGTGGTGGCCCAGGGTCATCTCGAGGGCAGCAACGTGAACCCGATCGACACGCTGGTGGCCCTGATCACGGCCCAGCGGGCATTCGAGGTGCAGAGCAAGGTGATGAAGACCGAGGACGACCTGTTGAGCAAATCGGTGAACACGCTGCCGCGGGTGAACGCCTAGCGGCCCGGGCCCGCGAAAGGAATAGGACATGATCCGAGCCATGGGAACCGCCGCGTCCGGCATGAAGGCGCAGCAGATGAACATCGACACGATCGCCAACAACCTGGCGAACGTGAACACCACCGGCTACAAGAAGAGCCACCCCGAATTCCAGGACCTGCTCTACGAGAAGGTGCTGCCCGGGGGGCAGGTCGACGCCGAGGGCCGCGCCGCGCCGACGCGCGTCGAGGTCGGTCACGGAGTGAAGCTGGTGGCCACGAACAAGAACTTCAGCCAGGGCACGGTCGTGCAGACGGGCAACGCCCTGGACCTGATGATCGAGGGCGACGGCTTCTTCCAGGTGCGGATGCCCGACGGCACCATCAAGTACACGCGCGACGGCAGCTTCAAGCTCGACGCCGACCGCAGCGTGGTGACTTCGGCCGGCTACCGCCTCGAGCCCGAGGTGACGGTGCCCGAGGACGCCATCGAGCTGTCGGTGAGCCGGGACGGCATCATCGCGGTGATGGTCGCGGGCGACGACGCCAACATCCAGGAGATCGGCCAGCTCGAACTGGCGCGCTTTCCGAACGCGGCGGGCCTGACGTCCCGCGGCGGCAACATCTTCGGCGAGTCGCCGGCCAGCGGTGCGCCCCTCCTCGGCACGCCCGGCCTCGAAGGGATGGGTGAGACCACCAGCGGCTTCCTCGAGATGAGCAACGTCGAGACGGTGGACGAGCTGGTCAACATGATCTCGGCCCAGCGGGCCTACGAGCTGAACTCCAAGACCATCGCCATGGCGGACGAGATGCTCCAGACCGTGAACAGTCTCAAGAGGTAGAGGATTGAACCGTAACGGGCACAACGTTTTGGCGATCACGGTGGTGGGCTGCGCGGTGCTCTGTGCCGCCGTCCCGGCAGCGGCTTCGCCTTGGCGCCTGGTGTTGCCCGATACGGTGGAGATCAGCGGCGGTTCGGCCTGGCTGCGCGACGTGGCCCGGGGGCCGGTGCCGGCCGCGGCGGGCGAGGTCCTGCTTCACGCCGGTGCGGCGCCCAACACCTCGGTCATGGTTTCGCGGCGCATGATCCTGCGCCGCCTGGTGAGCGCCGGCCTCGGCGGCGGGGTCAGCTTCGGCGGGGCCGAGGCGACGTGCCTGGTCTTCCAGGGGCGGGAACTCGACGGCCGCACGGTGGCGGTGACACTGCGGCGGGAGCTCCAGGCCCTGGTGCCCAAGCCGGTGCCCGGGGCGCCGGACTCGTGGCTCGACGTGGAGATTCCGGAGATGCGGCTGGCCGCGGTGGGCGACTGGCAGCTGCACCTCAAGCGCAGCGAGCGCCTGACGCCCGGCCGCAACCTGGTGCCGGTCCAGCTGGAGGCCGGCCCGCACCGGGAGGCCTTCACGGCCTCGGTGGTGCTGCACAGCTTCGACGAGACGGCCCGGGCGGTGCGCGGCATCGACCGCGACACGCCCCTGGCCGAGGCCCAGTTCGCCTGGGAGTGGCAGGACCTGTCGGCGCTGCCGGCCGGCGTCGCGGCGGGGCGGCTGCTGCTCGCCGGGGCGAGCGCGACGCGCAGCATCGCCGCGGGCGACCTGCTGCGGCTGGCGGACGTGAAGGAGACTCCGGCCATTCTGGCCGGCGACGAGGTGGAACTGATGGTGGTGCGCGGCCAGGTGGCCGTGTCGGTGCGGGCCACGGCCCGCCAACCCGGCTGCGTGGGGCAGACGATTCCCGTGCGCAGCGAACTGACCGGACGGCTGGTGAATGCCCGCGTGACGGGACCCGGCCTCGTGGAATGGAGACGATGAGACCATGGCGGAACTGAAACATCTCCTGCGCACCAGCCCCGTGGCGCGCGCCTGCGCGGTGGTGGCCGTGCTCGCGGCTCTCGGGCCGCTGGTGGGCCGGGCGGCGGCCAAGACGCCCCTGGTGGACTTCGAGAGCGGTCAGTCCCTCTTCACGAACATGAAGGCGCACCGCGTGGGCGACCTGATCACCATCCTGATCACCGAGGAGAGCTCGGCCAAGGCCGCGGCCAAGACCAAGGCCGACAACAAGAGCGAGACCTCGGGCGGCCCCGGCCTCGGCGTGCTGAACTTCATCAAGCCGTGGGACATGAGCGTGGAGAACAAGTACAAGGGCGACGGCGACACCCAGCGCAAGGGCAGCCTGCAGGCCGAGATCACCGCGCGCATCACCGAGGTGCTGCACAACGGCGACTTCCGTCTCGAGGGCACCCGCATGATCAACATCAACGGCGAGAAGCAGTTGATCGAGATCACGGGCGTGTGCCGCGGCCGCGACATCGCGCCGGACAACACGATCCTCAGCACCTTCATCTCCGACGCCCAGATCGCCTACAACGGTTCGGGCATCGTCAACGACACCAGCGAACCGGGTGTCGTGACCAAGATCCTCAACTGGCTGTTCTAGGAGGCCCGCATGAGCACGCGTACGCAGAGATATCTTCCGCTCCCGGTGCTGCTGGCGGTGGTGCTCGCCGGCGCGGCGCCGATGGGGGCGGCCGGCGCGGACCTGTCCCGCATCAAGGACCTGGCCTACCTCGAGGGCACCACCGACGAACCGCTGGTGGGCTACGGTCTGGTCGTGGGCCTGAACGGCACCGGTGACAGCCCGAGCGCCGAGAACACGAGCAATTCCATCGCGACCATGCTCGAGGCCCTGGACGTGACGGTCGATCCGGCCGACCTGAAGGCGAAGAACGTGGCCGCGGTGATCGTCACGGCCGAACTCGACCCCAACCTGAGCGTGGGGGCCCGCATCGACGTCAAGGTGAACAGCCTGAACGACGCCTCGAGCCTCGAGGGCGGCCATCTCGTGATGACGCCCCTGCACGCCGTCGACGGCACCATCTGCGTGCTGGCCCAGGGTTCGGTGTCCATCGGCGGCTTCAACGTCAAGAGCGGCGCCAACAACAGCTTCCGGAAGAACCACACCCAGGCGGGCGTGGTCTCCAACGGCGGCACCGTGAAAGTGCCCCTCGGCGGCGAGTTCATGCAGGGCAACACGTTCAACTGGCTGCTGAACAGTCCGGACTTCACGACGGCGGCGGAGGTCGCGAAGTCGATCAACGCGGAGTACGGTCCGGGCATCGCGAAGGCCAAGGACGCCCAGCGCATCGAGGTGGCCCTGCCGGCCCGCTTCGCCGACGACCCGGTGGGCTTCATCGCCGGCATGAGCGCCCTGAGGGCGGCCAGCGACGCGGTGGCCCGCGTGGTCCTGAACGAGCGCACCGGCACCATCATCGTCGGCAAGAACGTGCGCCTGAAGGAGGCCGCGGTCGCCCACGGCACCCTCAAGGTCGTCGTGAGCACCTACTACGACGTGAGCCAGCCCAGCAGCTTCAGCCGCACCGGCGAGACGGTGATCGTGCCCGAGGTGAACACCGACGTGCAGGACCGCGAGGCCCAGGTGCTGCGGGTGCCCGACACGAGCACCGTGGCCGACGTGGTCGGGGTGCTGAACGACATCGGGGCCAGCCCCCGCGACATCATCGCCATCCTCGAGGCCCTCAAGCGCGCCGGTTCCCTGCAGGCGGAACTGGTGCTGATGTAGGACCCGCCATGGACGTCCTCGGCGCCACGCCCGGTTCCCTGCTGCTCGACCAGGCCGCCACCGGGGCCGAGGACGCCCGGCTGCGCCGTCTGGCGGGCCGGACGGGGTCGCGCGAGGACCTGGCGAACCTGCGCGAGACCGCGCAGGAGTTCGAGGCCGTCTTCCTGAACCAGCTGATGAAGGTCATGCGCGAGACGGTGCCCGAGAACGACCTCTTCAATTCGGGCGGCGCCACCAAGTTCTACCGCCAGATGCACGACGCCGAGATCGCCCGGGCCATGGCCACCGGACGTTCGGGTCTCGGCGTGGCCGACCTCATCGTCCAGCAGTTCGCGGCCAGCGTGGGCGAAGGCCGGGATCAGGCGGCGGGCGACCTGTCTCCGGGCGCCGCGTCGGCCGCGCCCCCGACCCCGGCAGCGGCTTCCGAACGGCTCCCCGAACCCCTCATCG
>JAGRNP010000040.1 GCA_020440705.1 bacterium
CTTCGCCGGACCAGCGGCCCTGCCGGTCAACCTCCTCCAGCACCCGCCGGGTCAGGAAATCGTTGTCCGAATCGCCGCGCAGGATGGAAGGCTTGCGCCCGAGAATCTCGGCGGCGGAATAGCCGAACATCAATTCCGCCGCGGGGTTCCAGCCCGTGATGTTGCCGACCAGGTCGGTGATCATCACGCCGTCGTGCATCTGCTCCCAGATCAGGGCTTCGCGTCGCAGCGTCTCCTCGCGCGCGTCGGCCGCGAACGGGGCCTCGCCCTGCTGCTCATCTCGCACGACCTGCGCGTGCTGCGCGGGGCGTGCCACGAGATCCACGTCATGTTCGCGGGCCTGGTCGTCGAGACCCTCGGCACCGGTGCGTCGAGGGCGCCGCGCCATCCGTTCACGCGCGATCTGCTGCGCGCCGCACCGGACGCGTTGCGGCGTGATCCCGCCGGTTGGGAAGACCGCGGGTTCCTCACGACGCCGGGTCCGCGCGCGGCGTCGGCAGGCTGTCCCCTGTGCGGCCAGTGCAGGCTGCAGAAGGCCATTTGCGGCAACGGGTTGCCACCGCTCAAAAACATCGGCGACGGGCACCTGTTGCGGTGCCCTGTCGCCGAAATCCATGACGCTTCACATTTTATTGACACGTTATAGGCCAATCTCTATATTCAAACACCAGTTGCGGCACGGGTTGCCCAACCCCTGATCTCTCGTCGATTCGGAGCGAAATCAGGGGGGAATTCCGAGAGGATTCCGCACCCAGAAGTGCCTCCCAGGACCGGCGGAAACGCCCTGATCAGCAGGCACCCCACACTGCCCGGCTAGGTTCAGTGATACTTGACAACAGCCAGTCTCCAGGTTTCTCCGACACAAGCGCTTCGGGGAATCCCGCGTCAGCCGGATTTGTCCTCTCGGAAAGGAGCGCCAGTATGCTCCGGTGTCACCGGATGGAGTGGAACATGCCACGCGTACGACTTCTGATCCTGGTGGCCTTCCTGGTCACGCTGTTCGCGTCCGGCGATGTGTTCGCCCAGGGCGCGCCCGCGACGATCAAGGGCACGATCAAGGACAAGGAATCCGGCGAGCTCCTCGACTACGCCAACGTGCTGTTGGCCGGCACCACCCGGGGCACCATGTCCCTGGGCGGCGGTGTCTTCTATTTCAACGGGATGGCGCCCGGCACGTACACCATCAAGGTCCTGTACCTGGGGTACGCGCCGGTCGAGCAGACCGTCTCCATCAAGGCGGGGGAGACCAAGAGCCTGGTCTTCGAGCTCGAGACGGTCATCGTCGAGACGCTCCAGGCGTTCGACGTCGAGGGCGCCGAGTACATGGTCGAGGTCAAGAGCGCCGTCACCGAGCACAAGGTCAGTTCCGAGACCTTCGAGAAGTACGCCATCGACTCGGTCGAGGACGCCCTCTCGAAGCAGGCCGGCGTGGTCATGCGCGGCGAGGAGCTCTTCGTGCGCGGCGGCCGCTCGGGCGAGGTCTCCATGCAGATCGACGGCGTCGCCGTCGACAATCCCCTCGGCACCGGCTCGCTCTCCGTCTCGACCCTCGCGGTCGAGGCGACCACCATGGTCACCGGCGGCCTGGACGCCAAGTACGGCAACGCCCTGTCCGGCGTCGTGAACATCACGACCAAGGAGGGCGGCGAGAAGTTCGGCGGCGGCGTGCGCTTCCTGACCGACGACTTCGGCCGCCAGGACAAGACCTTCACCAACTACGACCGCTTCGAGTACGGCTTCGGCGGTCCGACCCCGGTCAAGGGCCTGACCTACTACCTGGCCGGCGACGTCGCGTTCACCGACACCGAGAACACCTCGGTCGCCCACCGTCCCGAGTACAAGGTCAAGCTGGGCAACTCGACCCTCTTCAAGTTCCGCGGGCGCCAGAACAACAGCGCCAAGGGTTCGGTCAAGCTGGCCTACACCCTGAGCGAGAACAAGAAGGTCACCGCCGAGTACTCCTACTCGACGGCCTACAACCAGTTCTATGCGCCCAACTGGAGCACCGAGGGCTACGCCCAGCGCGTCATCTTCATGCCCGAGGTCATTCCGCTGCCCCAGGGCGGCGCCTGGTTCGCGACCGGCCGCAACATCCCGGTCTACTACGGTCCGTGGTACGAGAACATGCTGCACGAGGCCCGCACCGTGCTCGTGGTCGACAACCGGAACTCGAGCCAGCTCCGCGTGGCCATGCCCATCCTCGAGGTGCGCAGCGCCGCCGACAACCGCGAGTACACCGTCGTGGCCCACGCCTCGTTCGACGGCTTCCGCTACCCCTACGGCGCCTTCTCCACGGTGGAAGAGGACAGCTCCTACGCCGCCTTCAACTCCGCCAACCGCTTCCTGCAGTCCAAGAACATCGGGCAGGTGGCCAAGGTCGTGTGGCGGCAGAACCTCACCGAGTCGACGTTCTACACCGTGCGTCTGGGCCTGGTCGCCTTCGACCGCCGCAGCGACGTCGACGGCAAGGATCCCTGGGAGTACAACCACGGCCCCATCGGGTCGCCGGGCCTCTTCTTCGGCCAGACCCGCATCTACCTGGGCAACACCGACTACTACTCCGATCCGCTCAGCCCGTACTACGTGACCACCAGCGACCTGGCGAGCTACACCGAGGAATACTCCCGGACGTACAGCCTCGGCTTCGAGCTGGTGAGCAACCGCTGGGAAGGCCACCTGGCCGAGATGGGCATGGGCATCCGCTACAACGACCTCGAGCGCTACGCCCTGGCGGCGCCGGCGGTCATGCGCCAGAGCCGGTTCACCGGCGAGTGGTCGCAGGGCGGCAACCGGAACATCTTCCACACCTACAACCCCGAGGCCTACCTCTACCTCCAGGACCGCTGGGAGTACGAGGGCATGGTCGTGAACTACGGTCTGCGCTACGACATGTTCTCGCCGGGCACCGCCGCGGCCATCGAGCTGAACAACGACGACGTCGACGGCAACGTGATCAAGTACAAGACGGCCATGCAGCCGCGCCTGGGCTTCGCGTTCCCGATCACCGAGCGCGACGGCTTCCACTTCCACTACGGCCGCTTCGTGCAGTTCCCCAACCGCGAGTACCTGTTCGCGAGCCAGGACCCCGTCGGCAACGCGGGCATCCTCGGCAACCCGAACCTCGACCCGGAGACCACGGTCCAGTACTCGGCGGGTATCAAGCACCAGTTCACCGACTACATCGCGGGCCAGTTCTCGCTGTACAGCAAGGACATCTACGACCTGATCGCCTCGAGCCAGGTCACCGACGAGGCCACCGGCCAGACCCTGGCCCGGTACATCAACCAGGCCTACGCGTCGGCCCGCGGCATCGAGATCTCGCTGAACAAGCGGTTCAGCGACAACTACCAGTTCGACTTCAGCTACTCCTACATGTTCGCGGACGGAGTGGCTTCCGATTCGGAGTTCGGGTCGAACCCCGAGGGTCTCGAGTTCCTGCCCAACCAGGAGCTCCCCCTCGACTGGGATCAGCGGCACACGCTGAACCTGCTGCTGCTGTTCGCCAAGCCGGGCGTCTGGTCGTCCTCGTTCTCGTTCTCCTACGGCAGCGGTTTCCCCTGGACGCCGGTCGACCGGTTCGCCAAGCGCCAGGACCCGCTGCTCGAGAACAGCGAGCGGCTGCCGGCCACGTACTCGCTGGACATCCAGCTGGAGCGCAACATCAACTTCTACGGCAAGCGCCTGTCGTTGCAGTTGCAGGGCTTCAACCTGCTGAACCAGGACGTCGTGGTGAGCCCCGGCGGCGGCGGCATCAATCCGGGCATGATCAACGGTGCGCGCTATGGTGGCCTCTCGCACCTGACCGAGACGGGCAAGTACGGAGCGGCGCTGCTCCAGGATGCCGACGGCGACGGGGAGGACGAGTTCATCCCCATCACCGACCCGCGGACCTTCGGCCAGCACCGTCTGTTCCGCTTCGGCATCGGCTACTACTTCTAGAATCGGGGAGTCCCGTATCGGCGCCGGACGCGGTGCCGGTTTGGAAAGGATCGCAATGTCGAGGACCTTCGAGAAGCGGGCATGGCAGCGGTGGGGCGGCGCACTGCTGCTCGTGCTGCTGGCCTGTGTCGCGACGCCGGCCGCCGCCTACATGGACGTCGAGAATCCCGTGGTGGATTCGGGGTACAACCCCAACGGCATCTTCGTCCTGGACGGCAGCTACGTGATGAACGTGGGCGAGGTGCAGATCAACATCACCAACTGGGGCCTGATCGGATCGACCTACTCGATCGCCCGGCCCTGGTCGGACGCTCCCTCGTGCCAGTGGCCGGCCGGTTCCGGCAACGAGTACCTCTGGTCGGCCGGTCTGTGGGTCGGCGGGGTGGTCCTGGGCGAGCGCCTGTGCTCGACCGGCGGCTTCGGGTCCGAGATCTATCCCCAGCCCGACGACATCGAGGCGACCATCTACGAGGCCATCGGCACCAAGGTCCTGCGGCCGGCCGGCAACCCGGAGGCCAGCGGCCGCCGCGAGCCCATGCCCGCCTTCGACGACGACGGCGACGGGCTGGTCGACGAGGAGGTCCTCAACGGCTACGACGACGACGAGGACGGCAAGATCGACGAGGACTTCGGCCAGATCGGCAACCAGATGTTCGTGCTGACGAACTACGACAACACGCGCCTGGCCATGGAGAACTTCCCCGACCACACGCCCATGAACCTCGAGATCATCCAGACCTCGTTCCAGTGGGAGAACGACCAGGTCGACGACTTCGTCGGCTTCGACTTCAAGATCACGAACATCGGCGTGACGGACATCGAGCGCGTGTACATCGGCTTCTTCGCCGACAGCGACATCGGCCCGCGCGGCGGCGCCGGCACCGCCGAGGACGACATGGCGGGTTCCTGGCCCCCGAACCACGGCTCGCCCGGCCTCGTGCGCGCCTCGGACGGCAGCTTCGTGCCCCTGCAGGTGGGCTACATGTACGACGCCGCGGAGATGGGCCGTCTCGACGGCTACTTCGGCATCGTCTTCCTGGGCCACGACGTCGATCCGGCCGGGCGCCTGGCGCCGCGGAACGTCGGCATGCGCACCTTCCAGAGCTTCTCGGGCAACGCGGCCTTCGAGCAGGGCGGCGACCCCAGCAACGACGACGAGCGCTACCAGCTCCTGTCGGCGCCCATCGAGGAGTGGGACAACGACACGGCCCAGGGCAAGCAGGCCGACTTCCGCTTCCTGGTCTCGGCGGGCCCGTTCTCGATCATGCCCCCGGGCGAGTCGCTCAGCTTCCAGGTCGGCATGGTGGTCGGCTCCGGGCTGGGCAACGAGGACGGCGGGCAGGGCCTGCTGGCCAACTGCGCCGAAGCGGCGCTCACGTGGTACGGCATCTACGTCCAGGGCATCAACGCCGTCATCACCGACGGGGGCGACGAGCTCGACCCGGGGCAGCAGGGGCGCGAGACCCTGCTCTGCCGCGAGGACTTCGATTCGGGCGGCGGCCAGAACCCGTTCGACAACTTCAAGCCCGACTACATGGACGGCACCTGCCTCGATCCCGAGTGGGTCCTCGGCCAGCCGGGCCTGACCGATGACGATCTCTTCGACTACGAGGTCGACGGCGTCACCAAGAAGTGCGCCATGTTCAACATGGACAACTGCTTCGAGTGCGCCCGCCAGTTGGGTCACATCTGCGGCCCGGAGGACTTCGAGGAGGAGAACTGGAACTGCAACGATCCGGACCTGCCGCCGAGCGAAGCAGCCGGCTGCACGGGCGTGGGGGGCCTCGATCACCAGATCCACTGGCTGGTCGGCATGGCGCCGCCGCCGCCGGGCCTGCGGCTGTGGCCCACCGACTCCCGGGTCCATGTCTACTGGGACGACGAGAGCATGATCACCGAGGACATCCGCCTGCGCGTGATCGACTTCGAATCGTACCGCATCTGGCGCGCCGACAACTGGGACCGGCCCTTCGGCTCGTCGCTGGTGAACGGTCCGGAGAGCGGCCTGTGGCAGATGATCGCCGAGTACGACCTCGTCAACTCCTACGTCACGACCCGCGAGGTCGACGGCGTGACGTACCGCGACACCATCCCCCTCGGCGCCAATACCGGCCTCGAGTCCGTGCGCTACCGCCCGGTGTGCCTCGACGACGCGCGCTTCGCGGGCCTGGCCGACTCGATGCAGGTCGTGGTCGACATGGATCCGCAGGGCCGCCAGACCAAGCGCCCCGATGTCCGTGACGCCGGGGGCGCGCCCAACGAGTTCTTCTACATCATCGGCGTGAACAACTGGGAGATGTACCCGGACGTGCTCGACACGTTCTGGGCCACCACCTTCCGCGCCGCCGACGCCGGCACCGTGCCGCCGACCGTGGAGAAGCACGCGACCGAGTACTTCGAGTACATCGATCGCGAGATCCACAACGGCTTCATCTACTTCTACTCGGTCACCGCGACCGACCACGCGCTCGACCCCGAGGACGTCCGCGACGGCACCTACCTGCCGACCGGTCCGGGCCTCGTGGGCGATCCGGGCTCGTCGTTCGACAACACCGTGCCCGGCACCACGGCCCAGACGGCCGAGGAGCGCGCGAAATTCGGCGTGAACATCTACGTCTACCCGAACCCCGCCACGCGGGACGCCCTGGCCGAGTACCAGGAACTGTTCCCGGCCGGGGACGACCCCACGGGTGTGCGCGTGACGTTCACCAACCTGCCCGCGGCCCGCAACGTCATCAAGATCTACACGATCAGCGGCGACCTCGTGCAGGAGATCTCCCACAACGGTCTCAACGGCGCCGGCCACGTGAGCTGGAACCTGATGAGCCGCAATGGGCAGGAGATTGTCAGTGGCGTCTACCTGTACTCCGTGCAGTCCGACGACTCCCGCTTCGAGGATTTCGTCGGCAAGTTCGTGGTCGTCAGGTAGCTCCTGATGATAGGGGCAGTTTTGTGTCAACTCCGTCCGCGGACGGATCTGGAGGTTTCCATGAAACGCATCGCGATGCTGACCTTCATCACGCTGGCTCTGCCGTCCGTGGTGTTTGGTGCCGGGTTCGCCAAAGTCGGCACCTTTGGTGGTCAGGAACTCAAGATCGGCGTGAGCGCCAGGGCCACGGCCATGGGATCGGCCTTCACCGGGGTCGCGGACGACGCGACCGCGGTGTTCTGGAATCCCGGCGGCCTGGTCAACGTCAAGGGGAACGAGGTGTCGGTCAACCACGTGTCGTGGGCCGCGGACACCAACCTCAGCTCGGCGATCCTGGCCTTCAACCCGCGCTCGATCCCGGGCACGTTCGCCCTGTCGGTCCGTTCGTTCTGGATGGACCCGCAGCTGGTGCGCACGGCCTACAATCCCGAGGGCACGGGTGAGACCTTCGACGCCGGCACCACGTCGTTCGGCCTGAGCTACGCCCGGTTCTTCACGGACAAGTTCTCCGCGGGCTTCACGCTGAACTACATCCACATGGGCCTGGCCGAGACCGCCGTGAACACGGGCGCCCTCGACTTCGGCATCATGTACCGCATCGGGATCAAGGACCTGAAGCTGGGCATGACCATGCAGAACCTCGGCGGCAACTTCACGTTCGACGAGCGTGAGACGAACCTGCCGGTGATCTTCAAGGTCGGCGTGAGCTTCAACGCCTTCAAGAACGAGCGGCAGCGCCTGACCCCGGCCCTCGAGTTCCAGCACCCCGCCGACAACCTCGAGCGGGCCAATGCGGGCCTCGAGTACGCGCTGAACAACATGTTCTTCGCGCGGGCGGGCTACCACATCAACTACGACACCGACGGCCTGGCCTTCGGTTTCGGCGCGGCGCTGCCCACGGGCGAGACGACGCGCATCCAGGCGGACTACAGTGCCGTCGACATGGAAGCCCTCGGCTACGTGCACCGATTCACGGTCTCGGTGACCTACTGATCCCCACCTCCGGATCAGGTCCAGACCGTCCGCACTGCCCCAGATCGAACGCTCCGGCCGCGGCCGGAGCGTTCGTCTTTCCGGCCCCACTTTTTCGCCCTCGACCCTTTCCCCGGCCGGCCCGAATCCCTAGTTTGATGGGCGGCCGCTTCCCACGGCGACCCGGGTTCACGGGGCATCTTCCGGTTCGATAGGATCACCATGATGGAGTTGGCCTGCGTCCGCGGTCGCCTTGCCGTGCGCCCCGTTCCGTGTTCCGCGCTTCCCGTCTTCCTCCTGCTCGTCCTGGCGGCGTTCGCCGCCGCGGCGCCGGCCCTCGCCTGGCAGGAGGTGCGCAACCCCGTCGCCGAACTCGGCACCAATCCCAACGGCGTCTTCGTCCAGGACGGTTCGTTCGTCATGAACGTGGGGGAGGTGCAGATCAACATCACCAACTGGGGCCTGATCGGTTCGGCGTATTCGACGCCGTCGCCGTATTCGGACGCACCGTCGTGCCAATGGCCCGCGGGGTCGGGCGACGAGTACCTCTACGTCTCGAGCCTGTGGGTGGGCGGCGTGGTGCTGGGCGAGCGCCTCTGCTCCACCGGCGGCGAGGTGAGCCCGATCCCCGACGACATCAATGCGACCATCTACGAGGCCGTGGGCAACCGCATCCTGCGGCCGGCGGGCAACTCCACGGCGGGTGGCCGGCGCGCGCCGATGCCCTCGCCCGACGACGACGACGACGGCCTCGTCGACGAGGAGATCCTCAACGGCGAGGACGACGACGGCGACGGCCTCGTCGACGAGGACTTCGGGCAGATCGGCAACCAGATGTTCGTCCTGACGAACTACGACAACACGCGCCTCTCGCTCGAGCAGAATCCCGACCACACGCCCCTGAATCTGGAGATCGTGCAGTCGACCTACCAGTGGGAGAACGACCAGGTCGACGACTTCGTCGGCTTCGACTACCGCATCCGGAACATCGGCGTCACCGACATCGAGCGCGTGTACATCGGCTTCTATTCCGACAGCGACATCGGGAAGCGGGGCGCGAGCGGGACGGCGGGCGACGACCTGGCCGGCAGCTGGCCGGCCAACCACGGCTCGCCCGGGCTGGTGCGGGCCTCGGACGGCAGCTTCGTGCCCATCCAGGTGGGCTTCATGTACGACGGCGCCGAGATGGGCCGCCTCGACGGCTACTTCGGCATCGTCTTCCTCGGCCACGACGTCGACCCATCGGGGCGCACGGCGCCGACCTTCGTCGGCATGCGCACCTTCCAGAGCTTCACCGGCAGCACCGCCTTCGAGCAGGGCGGCGACCCGAGCAACGACGACGAGCGCTACCAGCTGCTGAGCGCACCGGTCGAGGAGTGGGACAACGACGCCCCCACGAACCGCCAGGGCGATTTCCGCTTCCTCGTCTCGGCGGGCCCCTTCGTGGAGATGCCGCCGGGAGACGTCCTGAACTTCCAGGTGGGCATGGTCGTGGGGCCGGGTCTGGACGGCCTGCTGGCCAACTGCGCCGAGGCGGCCCTCACCTGGTACGGGATCTACGTCGAGGGCGTGGGCAACGTCGTGACCGAGGACCAGACGGTGATCAACGCCGGCCAGTACGGCCGCGAGACCCTGCTCTGCAGGGAGGACTTCGCCGATGGTTCGGGCGCGAATCCGTGGGACAACTTCAAGCCGGACTACATGGACCAGAGCTGCCTCGACCCCGAGTGGGTGCTGAGCCAGCCCGGCCTGACCCCGGCCGACCGGTTCGAGTACGTGGTCGACGGCGTCACCAAGACCTGCGCCATGTTCAACCTGGACAACTGCTTCGAATGCGCCCGGCAGACGGGCCATCCCTGCACGACCGAGGACTTCATCGAGGGGCACTGGACCTGCAACGACCCGGCCGCCGCCAGCACGGCCGGCTGCACCGGCATCGGCGGGCTCGACCGCCAGATCCACTGGCTGGTGGGCATGGCGCCCCCGCCGCCGGGCCTGCGCCTGTGGCCCGAGGACAGCCGGGTCCACGTCTACTGGGACGACGAGAGCATGGTCACGCCGGACATCCGGCTCGGGACGCTCGACTTCGAGAGCTACCGGATCTGGCGCGCCGACAACTGGGACCGGCCCTACGGCACCTCGGTGGAGAACGGCCCGGCCAGCAACCTGTGGCAGATGATCGCCGAGTTCGACCTCGTCAACAGCTACGTCACGACCCGCGAGACCGACGCGGGCATCGAGCGCGACACGATCCCCCTCGGGGCCAACACGGGACTCGAGGTCGTGGCCTACCGGCCCGTGTGCCTCGATGACCCCGTCTACGCGGACCTCGGTCCGGCCATGCAGCAGGTGGTCGCCATGGACCCGGGAGGGCTGCACCAGGTGCGGCCGCCCCTGCGCGACGCGGACGGGAGCCCCAACGAGTACTTCACCCTGCTCGGGCGCTGGGAGACGGCGCCGGACGTGCTGGACACGTTCTGGGCCGCGACGCCCCGCGCCGCCGACGCGACGGCGGTGCCGCCGGTGGTGGCCAAGCGGGGCGTCAACTGGTTCGAGTACGTCGACCGGGAGATCCACAACGGTTTCCTGTACTTCTATTCGGTCACGGCCACCGATCACGCCCTGTCGCCGGCGGAAGTGGCCGCGGGCGACGCCCTGCCCATCGGGCCGGGGCTGGTGGGCGATCCCGGCTCGTCGTTCCAGAACACGGTGCCGGGCACCCGGGCCCAGACGGCCGACGAACGGGCGCGCGAGGGCGTGAACATCTACGTCTATCCGAATCCGGCCACCCGCGAGGCCCTCGGCGAGTACCAGGAACTCTTTCCCGCCGGCGACGACCCCACCGGGGTGCGGGTGACCTTCGCCAACCTGCCGGCCGCACGCAACAGCATCCGGATCTACACCGCCTCGGGCGACCTGGTGCAGACCATCCCGCACGACGGGCGCGCGGGCGAGGGGCACGTCAGCTGGAATCTCATGTCCCGCAACGGCCAGGAGATCGTCAGCGGCGTGTACCTGTACGCGGTCGTATCCGACGATTCCCGCTTCGCGGACTTCGTGGGGCGCTTCGTCGTGGTGCGCTGACGGGGCGAGGTTTCGCTGGCGGATCGGGCCGCGATTCCGTAATATCATGGGTGGCTGGCCCGGCCAGCTCCGGTCGAGGGGGATCGGTCTTGTCAACACCAGTAAAGGCCTGGCTATGGCGATCTCGTGTGCCCGCCTCGGACGGTCCGTCCGCTCGCACCCGCACCGCCTTTTCATGGGCGTCACCCTGCTGACCCTGCTGCTTCCCGGCACCGCGGCCGCCATCCTGCATCCCCTCGACGGGGGAGGCAACTTCCACACGTCCGTCGAGGTGATCAACCGCTGGGTGAGCGAAGACCAGCTCGACGTGCTCGTGCTCTTCGAGGTCGACAACGCCGACCTCAGGTTCGAGGAGGAGGACGGGCGCATGGTCGGGCGCGTGCGGGCCGAGGTGCGCCTCGAGTCGCTCGACGGCCAGGTCGTGACCCGCAAACGCCAGATCCGCACGCCGGGGGTGTCGTCGTCCGAGGCCGGCGCCACGACCCAGTTCCAGGTCTTCGGCATCCTGCTCGAGGACGTCCCCTTCCGGGCCGGACGCATCAGCTGCGGCGTGTACGACGTGAACCGGCGCAAGCCGGGCATCCTGAATTCGGCCAAGAAGAACTCGGCGAGCAGCGAGTGCGCCACGGCGTGGGTGGCCGAGGACGGGCCGCGCACGCGGATCGGCATCGCGCTGGAGGATCCGCTGTACCTGGTCCAGGCCCCCTTCGACACCTGGAACCCGGACGGCGTCCACGAGCGCGCCGAGGACGACGGCTGGCTCCACGACTACGCGCACCCCTCGCGCCGCTACGGGCTGCAGCAGGACAAGCTGCAGATGTTCATCCCGGTGTGGCCGCCCGCCGGCGGCATCGCGGCCGACCACCAGCCCCTCGGCCTGCGGGTCGAGGTCGTCAACCTCGAGATGGACTTCGCCCTGCGCGACACCGTCGACTTCGACAACCGGGGCCGTGCGGCCCTGGCCGCCGGCCGCCCGGCCGCCCTGTTCTACGAACTCGACGTGAACCTGCTGCCCGAGGGCGCCTACCGGCTCAGCCTCGGCCCCCTGGACGCCGAGGGGCGGGGCGTCGTGTCCCAGTTCGACGTCATCTGGCGCCTGTCGGCCCTGGCACGTCACCGCAGCCAGATGCTGGGGGAGGGCCGCACCGTCTTCGGGGGCAAGGCTCTGGACGGCTTCCTGGCGGCCAGTCCGGCCGAACAGGAGAAGCTGCTGGGCGATTTCTGGGACGCCCTGAACCCGGATCCCGAGAGCCCCATCAACGAGGCCTACCTCGAGTGGCAGTACCGCCTCGCCTACGTGCAGCGCTTCCTCGGCGGCTTCGACGAATTCGGCGCGGCCGACGACCGCGGCGAGGTCTTCCTGCTGCTCGGTCCGCCCGACGAGATCCAGACCCAGCGCATGCCCATGAACTTCCGCGACCAGGACGACGCCCGCATCAAGGTGTACGAGGAGTTCGCTCCGGACCGCGAGAGCGTGGCGTCCAAGGGCGGCTCCATCGGGGGCACCCAGAACATCAATCCCTACGAGGCCGTCGGCGGCGTGCCGATGCCCTATTCCTACAGCGCGGAGCGCGACCGCGGCGAGGCCATCCGGTCGGCGACCCACAACTTCCCGTTCGAATTGTGGAAGTACAACAACGAGGGCAAACCCCTTTTCGCCAACAGGTTCGCCGAACGGGGCCTCAACCCCCGCTTCCTCTTCGTGGACCAGACCGGGTACGGCGACTACAAGCTGACATCGTCCAATCTGATCGGTCCGGACGACTGATCCGCCGGGACGGAAAAGGTTTGACTTAGTACCCCTGTGTCCACTAATTATATCGAGCGACTAGACTCCAATGACCGGGTGAATCTGGTGCCTTGTCGTCCCCTCCAATGCGGCCCGCGCGTTTCGCCGGCGCGGCGACCGGACGGGGACCTCGTGCGGCGCCCGACGGCTGATTAGCGGTGCGCCATCCCCACTTGCACCCCGGCTGCCACCCGGCACCAGTCTTTCAAAGGGTCCCACTATTCGGAAAGGGAGACTTGCACAATGGCTCGTCACGGTACGTTGAAAAACGCCATTTTCCGGCTCATCACCCTGAGCTTCCTGGCCGCCCTGCTGGCCACCCCCGTGCTGGCGCAGGATGACGCCGGAGCTGCTGGCGAGGACCGCTTCGCCAAGATCCAGGCCACGAGCGACTCCCTTGGCTTCGGTTCCACCGCGGCCGACTCCATCCAGGAAGTCCCCGTCGTGGTCGAGCCGCTCACGGGCCTGATGGGCGTCGTGGACCGCTCGCCCCTGGGCAAGACCGGCGCCGGCGAGCTGTTCGTCAAGGGCGGCACGTTCATGTGGTGGATCCTGATCGTGGCCGTGGTGGGCTTCGTGTTCATCATCGAGCGGCTGTGGACCCTCAACCGCGCCCGTGTGAACACCCGCAAGCTGATCGGCACCGTCATCACGACGCTGCGCAACGACGGCGTCCAGGCCGCGGCCGAGGAGTGCCAGAAGGTGCGCGGTCCCATCGCCGCCATCCTGTACTCGGGTCTGCAGAAGGCCGACAAGGGCCGCGACGCGGTCGAGAAGGCCATCGGCACCGCCGGCACCATCGAGATGAGCTTCCTCGAGCGCGGCCTGATCTGGGTGTCCTCCGTGACCACCATCGCCCCGCTGCTCGGCTTCCTCGGTACGGTGTCCGGTATGATCAACGCCTTCGAGGCCATCGCCGCCAGCGAGCAGGTGAACGCCAAGCTCGTGGCCAGCGGTATCTCCGAGGCCCTCATCACCACCGCCTCCGGTCTGATCGTCGCCATCCCCGCGACCATCGGCTACAACTACTTCATCTCGGCGATCGACCGTTTCGTGATCGAGATGGAGGAGACGAGCGCCGAGCTGATCGAGGAGCTGGAGCGCCTGAAGGGCTAGCTCCGCGCGGTGGGGACCCGGACCACCGGGGCCGGAACGAGGTTCAAGCCGGACGACCGGCACGGAAGGATGTTCGATGGGAGTCATGAAGAAAAAGAAGAAGGAGGCGATGGGCGAGCTCCGCATGGACTCGACCGCCGACGTCGCGTTCCTTCTGCTGATCTTCTTTATCGTGACGACGATCTTCGCGGCCGAGCAGGGCCTGACCCTTGTCCTGCCCGGCAAGCAGAAGAAGCAGGAAGACACGGTGAAGGTGAAGGAGTCGAACATCGCCACGATCTTCGTGCACGAGAACAACTCCATCACCCTCGACAAGAAGCCCATCGAGATCAACCACATCAAGCGCGCCATCGAGGACCGGATCCTGGCCAACTCGAAGCTCGTCGTGGTGCTGAAGATCCATCCGGAAGCCAACTACGGCATGATGGTCGGCTGCCTCGACGAGCTGAAGCAGGCCAACGCCACCAAGGTCTCCCTGAAGACCGCCGAGAAATAGGAAGGGGGAGGACATGGATTTCAATCGCTCGACGAACAAGGGCACTTTCATCCCCACCTCCTCGATGGGCGACATCGCCTTCCTGCTGCTGATCTTCTTCATGGTGACGACCATCTTCCGTGAGGAGACGGGTCTGCCGGTCGAACTGCCGCGGGCCGAGGCGGGCGAGGAAGTGAACCGCGAGCTGGTGTCGAACATCTACATCAACCGCGTCGGCCAGATCTCCATCGACGACCGGCTGGTGCAGATCAAGCACATCGCCGACATCATGGGGACCAAGATCAGCGACAACCCGCAGCTGATCGTCGCCTTCAAGACCGACACCTACGCCGATTACGGGACCGTCTCCGACGTGATGGAGGAGTTGAAGGAGGTCAACGCCGTGCGCGTCTTCTTCAACAACGACATCGAAGGCAGTCCCGGTCAGAAATACTAGGGAGAACCATGTCGACCATTCCGGCAAACAACGCTGTGCGGATGTCGGCCAACGACCAGTTCAAGGCGCAGTACAACAAGTACCTGCGCTGGTCGGCCGTGATCGCCATCCTGCTGGTTCTCATCGGGGCCATGATTTCGCCGAACTACGTGCCGAACCCCTACAAGCTGCGCCAGGAGGAGTTCGAGGTCGTCGATGTCGAGGACCAGGAAGTCATCGACATCCCGCCGCCGCCCGTCGAGGCGCCGCCGCCGCCGAAGGTGATCGAGGCCGCCCCGGACGACGAGGTGACCGAGGACGTGGAGATCGCCGACACCCTGATGGACCTCGACACGGCCATCACCAGCAGCATGGGCTCCTACGACCTGGGTGGCGACGAGGGCTTCGTGGCCTCGTCCACCAACCCGATCATCACCAACTGGGCCAAGCCCAAGTACCCCGAGGTGGCCCGCATGGCCCAGGTCGAGGGCACGGTCATCGTCAAGGTGCTCGTGGGCCCGGACGGCTCGGTGCAGCAGGCCCAGGTCATCCAGAGCGTGCACCCGCTGGTCAACAAGGCCGCCCTCGATGCCGCCTACAAGTGCAAGTTCATTCCGGGCAAGCAGCGGAACATTCCGGTGAAGGCCTGGATGGCTTTGCCGTTCAACTTCCGTTTGAACTAGCGGGATGTCTTGCATGGCGCGGTGGACCGCGCCATGCGGATCCCGGGGGCGGGAGACGATGGTTTCTTACGGTCGCCGCGCTGATGCGCGGCGGCTTTTTTGTGGTTGAGGTGGACCGCGCCATGCGGATCGGGTGGGATGCCGCCGGTCCGGTGCCCGGGATCCGTCGGCTTGCCGATTCGTCGCCGGATCGGCGGCCCCGTTCGCCCCTCCCATGGGGTGGCCGGGATCTCCGTGGCCGGACCCGTTCTCCGCGACACGGTCCGCCCGCAGGGAACCCCACGGGGTGGCCGTGCGTCTGGGAGACGGGCGGGAGATGTCACCTCGGCGCCGCTCGTCCGTCCTGGTTCCCGTTGGGAATTATTCACGAAGGGCCCGGGTACCTGACGCAACCCGCTCGGGAAATCTGCGTAATGCCTCGGGTTAATGGGTTGGAAACGGCGGCGGCACCGCCTATGATGCGGCCAGGGATCCACCCCCACGGACTCGGTACGACACGGGAGAGCACAATGACGCGTAAGACCGCCGGAAACCCCGGAATCGCCTCGGGAATCCTGCTCGGAATCGTTCTGGCCGCCGCCTGGGCAGCCGGCCCCGCCGCCGCGCAGGAGCGCCTCGTCGACAGCGACATGCCCCTCCTGACCCTGGACGACTGCGTCCGCCTGGCGCTGCAGGACAGCCCGACGCTGCTGATCAGCGAGGAGCGCCGCCACATCGCGAGCAAGGATGTCTCGGCGGCCTACGGCGCCTTCCTGCCCGACCTCACCCTGGGGCACAACTGGCAGAAGTCGAACCGGACCGACTACGACGTCGAGCAGTACCAGCAGGTACAGGGCTTCCTGCCGGTGTACGACACACCCAGTCTCGCGGGCAACGTGGTGGGCTACTCGCCCGCCTTCGGCCAGCTGTCCACGGGCGAGTTCGCCGACCAGACCATCACCACCCGCTACAAGGACGTCAACGGCCGCGCCAACCTGAACCTCTTCTCGGGCTTCTCCAAGTTCAGCACCCTCAGCTCGGCCAAGAACAGCCTCAAGGCGGCCGAGGCCTCGGTGGGCTACACCCGGGAGCAGGTGGCCGAGAACGTGATCGCCTCCTACTACAACCTGCTGCGCTACGCGCGCCTGCGCGAGGTGGCGATCGAGACCCGCGACCAGGCGGCCAAGGAGCTCGAGCGCACCGAGACCTACTTCCGCCTGGGCAGCGCGGCCAAGAGCGACGTGCTGCAGCAGAAGGTGCGGCTCGAGAACACGCGGCTGGACTTCGTGGTGGCCGACAACAACGTCAAGAAGGCCTTCGCCGACCTGGCCTACGCCATGAACCGGCCCATGGCCGCGGCCTTCCGCATCGACACCACCGAACTGCAGACCGACTACGCCGTCGAGGACGTCCAGACCCTGTACTCCGAGGCCCTCGAGGCCCGCAAGGACCTGATGGCCGGCGAGTACAACGTCGAGGCGGCGCAGAAGAACGTGACCACGGCCTCGAGCAACCTGCTGCCGCGGGTCGACCTCTTCGCCAGCTTCAACCGCTACAACAACGAGTCGCCCTACATCTTCGGTTCCCAGCAGTCGGGCAGCACGACCTTCGGCTACTCGGTCAGCTGGAACATCTTCGACCGCATGCAGACCATCAGCGGCCGCTCGAAGGCCAAGGCCAACGCCCGCATCGCCGAGTACGAGCTCGAGCAGGCGCGGCTGAACGTCCAGGTCGAGATCCGGCAGCTGCACAACGCGCTGGTCGAGGCGCGGGAGCGGGCGAACGTGAGCCGGGAGACGATCGTCCAGAGCGAGGAGGAGCTGCGGCTGGCCCAGGAGCGCTTCCGCGTGGGCGCCGGCACGACCCTCGACATCATCGTGGCGCAGACGAACCTCGCCAGCAGCCGGGCGCAGGAGGTCCAGGCCATGTGCGACTTCCTCATCGCGCGTTCGCAGCTCGACCGCGCCGTCGGGCGCCTGGACCGCTGGTCGCGGGAAGAGTCGTGAGCCCCCGGTCCGGCGATCAGGCCCTGATCTCGGTCAGGGACCTGCACAAGATCTACGAGGTGGGGACCCAGCAGGTCCCCGCCGTGCAGGGGGTCGACCTGGACATCCGCGAGGGCGAGTACGTGGCGATCATGGGCAGCAGCGGGTCGGGCAAGTCGACCCTGATGAACATCCTCGGCTGCCTGGACACGCCCACCCGGGGCACCTACAGCCTCAACGGCACCGAAGTGAGCACCCTGAGCGACGACGAACTGGCCGAGATCCGCAACCGGGAGATCGGCTTCGTCTTCCAGACCTTCAATCTGCTGCCGCGCAGCACCGCGGCGCAGAACGTGGAGCTGCCGCTGATCTACGCCGGCCTGAAGCCGGCTGACCGGGCGGCGCGGGTCACCAAGGCCATCGACGCGGTGGGTCTGTCGAGCCGGCGGGCGCACAAGCCCAACGAGCTGTCCGGCGGGCAGCGCCAGCGGGTGGCCATCGCGCGGGCGCTGGTGAACAATCCTTCCCTCATCCTGGCCGACGAGCCCACCGGCAACCTCGATTCGGTCACCAGCGACGAGATCATGGGCATCCTGGGCGGGTTGAACGCCCAGGGGCACACCGTGGTGATCGTCACCCACGAGGACGACATCGCCGCCCGCTGCAAGCGCGTGATCCGGCTCAGCGACGGCCGGATCATCAGCGACGAGCGCACCGCCTGATCCGGCCCCCGCGGCCGGGCGACCTCAAGCCCGGGCGCTCCCTGCCGAAATTCCCAGGACAAGGGGCCGCCGTCCCCGGACGGCGGCGTGGGCCGTTCCGTCCGGGAGCGGCGGCCGGCGCATGTCCGCGAGGGGCGCATGTACTTCTTCTACTTCTATCCGCTGGGACTGGACCGGGACCGCCGCCGTCGCCCCGTGTTGACGTGGACGCTGATGGCGGTGATGGCCGGGGTCTTCGCCTGGATGCGCTACTTCCCCGATGCGGGGGCCGTGGACCCCTGGCGGTTCGTCTTCTATCCCGGCGACGGCCCGCCCTGGACCGTGACGACGGCCGTCTTCATGCATGCCGGCTGGTTCCACCTGCTGGGCAACCTGCTGTACCTGCACGTGATCGGCCCGCCGCTGGAGGACCGCCTCGGTCCCTGGCGCTTCGGGCTGTACTTCCTGCTGCTGGGCAACTTCGGCAACCTGGTCCACGGTCTGGTTTCGGCCCTCGGCTTGCTCAACCAGGGCGGACTCGGCGTGATGGGCGCCTCGGGCGCCATCGCGGGGCTGCTCGGCTTCGGCCTGGTGCGCCTCTACGATGCGCGCGTCGAGGTGGCCTGGTGGGTGCTGGCGCCGCTGATGGGCCAGAACCGGGCCGGCAAGTCGCCCGTGCCCCTGGTCGTGGCGGTGCTGATGTGGGTCGTGCTGCAGGTGATCCAGGCCGCGCTGGCCGGCGAGACGGGCAGCCGGGTCAGCTTCGGGGCCCATCTGGGGGGCTTCGTCATGGGCGTGCTCATGGCCCTGGCCCTCGGCGAGCTGAAGTGGGGGCGGGCCGAGGCGGCCCGGGCCCGGGCGCGCCGCTATTTCCGCGAGGGGCACTTCCACGCGGCGGCGGGGGCGTGGAGCGAGTATCTCGAGCGGGTGCCGGACGACGGCGACGCGCGGCTCGATCTGGCCCGCACCCTGCACGTGGCCGACCGCAAGGCCGAGGCGGCGACCCTTTTCGGGCGCTCCTACCGCGCGCTGCTCGGGGGCAGTCGCGTCGACCTGGCCCTGCAGGTGTACGACGAGACGGTGCGCGGCCGCATCGACATGGGGCTCGGGCCGGCCGATCTGGCGCGGGTCGCGAGCTACAAGGAAAAGCAGCTGGACTACCGGGGAGCCCTCGATGTGTACCGCCGCCTGCACCGGGAACATCCGCGCCATCCGCAGGGGCAGCGGGCCCTCGTGCGCGGCGTCGTGCTGTGCCACGGCAAGGTGGGGGACGAAGCGGAGCGTCAGGCCTGGCTCGAGGCGGCCGCCGCCGACCTCGCCGCCGGCAGCTGGCGCGACTTCCTCATCCGCGAGTTCGCTCTGCCAGCAGGGCGCCGTGCAGTCCCCGTACCAGGGCGGGATTGAGGGGTGCCGGCACGAGCAGCCGCAGGGCCGAACCGTCCGCGCGCATGCGCCATCGGCCGGCCGGCAGGTCGGCCATGACCTCGCCCACGTGGCGCTGCACCTCCAGCCAGCTGTCGGGCCGACCGCCGGCCAGGCTCACGCAGGCCAGCCCGGGCTCCCAGGTCGGATCCGCCCCGGCGGCGAGCAACTCGTCGCGCAGCGGTGCCAATCCCGTCTGACGGGTCCAGCCCTCCCAACGGAAATCGTCGGCGCTGTCGAGCCACTCGGCCACGGTCAGGGCCGGATCGAGATGGGCGAGCAGGATGTCGCGCCAGCGGCGGCCGGTGCCGCCGTCCGGCGCAGCCAGCCGGATCCGCGTGACGGCCTCGACCGCGTTGAGGACCAGGGGGCGGTAGCGGTTCTCGCGGTCGCCACAGGCGCCGCCGGCACAGGGGTCGGGCGCGTCGGGCGCGGCCGCGGCGACCGCGTCGTCCACCGGAACGGTGCCGATGGCCGTGCCGGGGCCGTCGTGGAAGCTGGACCGCACCACGAGGGGCACGCCCTTCTCGGCCGCGTACTCGACGGCGCGCAGATGCACCACACCGCAGCCCGACTCGGCCACGGCCCGCATCTCGTCCCACGTGAGCCGGTCGTGGCGCCCGGGCTCGGGCACGAGGCGGGGGTCGGCGGCCAGCACCCCGTCGACGTCCTTGAGGATCTCGCAGCGGACGGCGCCGAGGGCGGCCGCCAGGGCCACCGCCGTGGTGTCGCTGCCGCCGCGGCCGAGGGTCGTGATCTCCCGCTCGCGACTGACCCCCTGGAAGCCCGCCACCACCACCACGAAGCCCTGCTCGAGGGCGTCGCGCACGCGGTCGCCCTTCACCTCGAGGATGCGCGCGTCGCTGTGGCTCGAGTCGGTGATGATGCCGCACTGGCTGCCGGTGAAGCTGATGGCCGGGCAGCCGGCATCGGCGAGGGCCATGGAGAGCAGGCTCATGGTGATGCGCTCGCCCACCGACAGCAGCATGTCCAGCTCCCGGCGGGGCGGGGAAGGGTGGGCCTGGGCCGCGAGCGCGCCCAGTTCGTCGGTGGTCTTGCCCATGGCGCTGACGACGACCACGAGGCGGTAGCCCCGGTCGCGGGCGGCCTTGAGGTCCCGGGCCACGGTGCGGATCCGCTCGACGCTGGCGAGGCTGCTGCCGCCGTACTTGCGGACGAGGATGGGCGGGGAAGCGGACACGGTCACCTCACGGGTTGCACGGGAGCGTCGGGGCCGGCCGGACGGCAGCGGCCCTTCGCGCGAACAATAGCCCACGGCGGGGCCGGCGACAACGCCCGGTCGGGGGCACGGCGGGCCCGCCTCGCCCGCGAAGGTACCCGGGACGCCGCCCTGGTCGGCGGGGCCACAAAATGATGTTCAAATCGGGATCCGTCGCCCATAATCGGGCCGGAAACGCCGATTCGGCCGTTCCGGACGACCGCCGGGGGCGTCTCGACCGGTACGGCCCGGGCGCCTGGAGCACGGCCGAACTGCTCAGTTGCGTGCTGGGTCCCGGGGGCCCGGTGGCCCCGGGGCTCGTGGCCGACCGCCTGCTGGCGGACTGCCCCGATCTGGGGCGCCTGGCGGCCCTGTCGCCGGCGGTGCTGGCCCGGTGTCCCGGCATGGGGCCGGTGCGGAGCGAGCGGGTGCTGGCCGCCCTCGAACTCGGGTTGCGGGCCTGCGATCCGCCGGCGCGGACCGGCATCGTGGTCCGGCGGCCCGAAGACGTCTACACCCTGCTGCGGGCTGAATTCCGCGGTCTTGACAGGGAACGTTTTCTTGCACTTTATCTCGATGCGAGGCATCGTGTGCAGGCCGTCGAGACGGTCTCCATCGGCTCGCTCAATGCGTCCCTGGTGCACCCCAGGGAGGTCTTCAAGCCGGCGGTGGCCATGTCGGCCGCGGCGGTGATCGTGGCCCACAACCACCCGTCCGGCAATCCGCGGCCCAGCGGCGACGATCTCGACCTGACCGCGCGCCTCGACCGCTGCGGCGAACTGTTGGGAATCGCCTTGCTCGACCACCTGGTGGTCGGCGACACGGAAGTCACCAGTATCAGGGAATACGGCTGGCCCGCCGGCCCCACACCATGAGGGGGACAGGGTGCGGCCACTGCCTCCGGAAGGATTCGGACCATGCTCAAACGCCTGCAGGGGATGTTCACCAACGATATCGCCATCGACCTGGGCACGGCCAACACGCTGGTCTACATCAAGGGCAAGGGCATCGTCCTGAACCAGCCGTCGGTGGTGGCCATGGACAAGGTCACCGACAAGGTCTACGCCGTGGGCGGCGAGGCCAAGGCCATGCTGGGCAAGACCCCCGACCGCATCTCCGCCATCAGGCCCATGAAGGACGGCGTGATCGCCGACTTCGAGGTCACCGAGTTCATGCTGCGCGAATTCATCAAGATGGCGCAGAAGAAGCGCCATTTCATCGCGCCGCGCATCGTGGTCTGCGTGCCCTCGGGCATCACCGAGGTGGAGAAGCGCGCCGTGCGCGACAGCGCCAAGCACGCCGGGGCCCGCGAGGTGTTCCTGGTGGCCGAGCCCATGGCGGCGGCCATCGGCGTCGGCCTGCCCGTCGACCAGCCCTCCGGCAACATGATCATCGACATCGGCGGCGGCACCACCGAGATCGCCGTCATCGCGCTCAACGGCATCGTCTGCGACACCTCGATCCGCGTGGGCGGCGACGAGCTCGACGAGGCCATCGTCAACTACATCAAGAAGAACCACAACCTGCTGATCGGCGACCAGACCGCCGAGAACATCAAGAAGACCATCGGCTCGGCCCACAAGTTCGACGACGAGCGCGAGATGGAGGTCAAGGGCCTGTACCAGGTCAGCGGCGTGCCCAAGACCCTGAAGATCTCCTCGGTCGAGATCCGCGAGGCGCTGCAGGAACCGATCCAGGCCATCTGCGACGCGCTGAAGCAGAGCCTCGAACAGACCCCGCCGGAGCTGGCGGCCGACATCAAGGACCGCGGCATCGTGCTCACCGGGGGCGGCGCCCTGCTGAAGGGCCTGCCGGAGCTCCTGCGCGAGCAGACCGACCTGCCGATCAACCTCATGGACGATCCGCTGTTCTGCGTGGTGCTGGGAACCGGCAAGATCCTCGACGACTTCGAACGCTACCGGCCGGTGATCATGCAGGGCGGCCGCAACTGATCGGCGCGGCCGGCGGCAGAACGGATTCTCACCGATGATGGGGCGCGCGCTCAACTTCTCCATGCGGGGCGAGGTCATCACGCTCGTCGTCTGCGTGGGCCTTTCGCTCACCCTGCTGCTGCTGCCCACGGGCACCCGCCTCGTGGTGGCCGACCGCCTCGGCGCCGTCCTGACCACGCCCTACTGGAACGCCCGCAACTACGCCGAGGACGTGCTGCACATCCGCGACGAGAACGCCATGCTGCTCGAACAGGTGGCCGAGCTCGAGCTCATGGCCGCCGCCGGCGAGCGCATGCAGCGCGACGCCGACCTGATGGTCGGCCCGGCCCTCGATCCCGGCTTCGTCGGCGAGCTCGTGCCCTGCCGCGTGATCATGCGCCAGCGCAGCCGCTTCGCCACCATGATCAAGGTGCACAGCCTCGAGGAACTGGCCTGGGAGCCGTGGCTGCCCGTGGTCACCCGCGAAGGCTATCTCGGCCGGGTGCGGCAGGTGGTGGGCCCGCGCGAGGCGTGGGTCGAGCTGCTCTCGGCGCCGGACTTCGCCCTGGGCGTCGAGCTCGAGCGCACCGGACTGCTGGGGGTGCTGCGCCCGCGCGGCGACCGCTTCGTGGTCGAGATGGTCGGCCGCGACGAGGACGTGCAGGCGGGCGACCGCGTGATCACCTCCGGCATCGCCGAGATCCGCGAGCGCGGCCAGGGCGGCGGCGCGAGCGTCGTGACGCCGCGCGGCTTCCCGGTGGGGGAGGTCGTCGAGACCACGTCGCCGTCGGACCAGATCTTCCGGGAGATCCTCGTCGCGCCGGCGGCGTCGCTCGTGCGCAACGAGACCGTCTTCGTGGTGGCCCCGGCGGAAGCGGACAAGCCCTGATGCGCGCCTTCATCCGCACGACCCTGACCTGGATCCTGGTGGCCTTCGTCGGCGACACCATGATCGCGCCGGTGATCGACATCAAGGGCGTGGCCCCCGACTTCTCGGTCATCGCCCTGGTGCTGCTGGCGCTGGCGGCGGGAGCGACGCCGGCCACGGCGGGCGGATTCATGCTCGGTCTCGTGCAGGACCTCTCGAACCCCTCCCTGCTCGGGCTGCAGGCCCTGTGCAAGTCGGGCCTCGGCTTCGCCCTCGGACGCCTGCGCGGCCACCTGGTCTACGGGGTGCCCCTGGTCGAGGGCGCGGTGGTGGCCCTGTCGGTCTTCGCCCACGACTTCGTCTTCCTGCTGGTGCAGAGCAACCTGTCGGACGAGCGCTTCCTCGTGCCCCTGCTGGCCCGCACCATTCCGGTGGCCCTGTACTCGGGCCTGGCGGCGATCCCGCTGATCCGCCTCGCCGAGTACCTGGGCATCCTGCGCCAGGAGGACTGAGATGCCCGACCGCGATTTCCTGCTGCGCGTCGGCGTCTTCCGCCTGGTGGTGGGCGGGCTCTTCCTGATCCTCGTCGGCAACCTCTTCGGCATGATGGTGCTGCGCCACGACTACTACCAGGGGCAGGCCCTGGAGAACCGCCAGGAGCGCTTCCGGGTGCGGGCGCCGCGCGGGCGCATCTTCGACCGCGAAGGCAAGGTGCTGGCCGACAACCTCTACATCGCCGACATCGTGGTGCCGCGGGGCAGCGTCACCGAGGACGGGCCCGATTCGACCCTCGCGCGCCTGATGACGTGGTTCGACCTGCCGCCCGCCGAGACCGTCGAGCGCCTCGTCGAGCAGAAGCGCCGCAGCGGCCCCCTGGTCCTGGTGCGCAACGCGAGCATGGCCCAGATCTCGGCGGTCGAGGAACGCGGCCGCGAACTGCCCGGCGTGCGGGTGCGGGCGCGGGCCCGGCGGCGCTACCTGCACGGACCGCTCTTCGCCCACGTGATCGGCTACGTGGGCGAGGTGGGGCAGGCCGACCTGGACACCACCGGCGACTGGACGGGCTATCGGCCCGGCGACTCCATCGGCAAGCAGGGCCTCGAGGCGTCCCTCGAGTCCGTGTTGCGGGGCACCAGCGGCGTGAAGCTGGAGGAGGTCAACGCCTCGGGCCGCGTGGTGGGGCGCGAGGCGGTCTGGCTGCGCGAGGTCGAGCCGGGCACCGACGTCACCCTCGCCATCTCGCTGCACCTGCAGGAGGTCATGGCCGCGGCCATCGGCGACCGGCCGGCCTGCGGGGTGGCCCTCGACACCGAGACCGGCCAGGTGCTCGCCGCCTACAGCAATCCCACCTTCGATCCCAACCTGATGACCGTGTCGATCAGCACCGACCAGTGGCGGCAGCTGACCAGCGACCCCGCGAAGCCCTTCTTCAACCGGGTGGTGCAGGCCACGTACCCGCCGGCCTCCCTCTACAAGCCGGTCACGAGCCTGGCGGCGCTGCAGCATCGCCTGGTGGGGCGCGAGACCTACCTCGAGCCCTGTCTGGGCGGCTGGGAGTTCGGCAACCGCTACTTCCGCTGCTGGCTGCCGACGGGCCACGGCGACGTCGACCACACCGAGGCCATCGTGCGCAGCTGCGACACCTTCTACTACCAGCTCGCGCTGCGGCTCGATCTGGAGCAGCTCGGCGCCGCGGCGCGGGCCTTCGGACTCGGGCGCACCTGCACCCGCCTGTTCAGCGACGAGGTGGCCGGCAACGTGCCGGACACCGAGTACTACGACCGGCGCTTCGGCGAGGGGCGCTGGACCCGCGGCGTCATGCTGAACAACGCCATCGGCCAGGGCGAGCTGCTGGTGACGCCGATCCAGATGGCGGTGCTGGCCGGACGCCTGGCCACGTCCGGGCGCATGCCCGACCCCGAGTTCGTGCTGCTGCCGCCCGAGCCCACCCAGCGTCCGGCGCCGCTGCCCTTCCGCGAGGCCGATCTGGCCTGGGTGCGGGACGCGCTGATCGAGACGGTCGACCGGGGCACGGGCAAGCAGGCCGGCCTCGAGGGCATCCCGGTGGCGGGGAAGACGGGCACGGCGCAGAATCCGCACGGGGCGGACCACGCCTGGTTCATGTGCTTCGCGCCGGCCGACGCGCCCGAGGTGGCGGTGGCCGTGATCATCGAGAACGCCGGCCACGGCAGCACCGAGGCGGCCCCGGTGGCCGGGACCTGGCTCGAAGCCTATTTCCGGGGCACGGGCCGGCTCGCGCCGGCCGGGTCGGAGGGGGGATCATGAGCCTGATGCACGCCCTGGTCCCGCCGGGGGACAAGCTCATCTTCGTGGCCTGGGTGCTGCTGGGGTTGGCCAGCCTGGCCGTGCTGTGGTCGGTGACCGAACCCATCTCCGGCCCCTACGAGCAGCTCGACCCGGGCGTGTCCAAGACCGTCTTCATCAAGCAGGCCATCTGGCTGGTGATCAGCTACGTGGGCCTGATCATCGCCACGCGGGTGCCCCTGCGCTACCTGGACAACGTGGCGATCCCGCTCTACCTGTTCACGATCCTGCTGCTGCTGCTGATCCTCCTGATCGGGCCGAAGATCGGCGGCGCCCAGCGCTGGCTCGCCCTCGGGCCCATGCGCCTGCAGCCGTCGGAAGTGGCCAAGGTGACCTTCATCATCATGTGCGCGAGCGTGCTCGGCCGCGACAAGGACCGCGGCGCCGGCTTCGGCACCACCCTCGTCAGCTTCGCGGTCATGGCCGTGCCCATGTTCCTGGTCCTGCGCGAGCCCGACCTCGGCACCAGCCTGGTCTTCCTGGCGGTTTGGGTGGGCATGATCTTCTGGTACGGCATCCCCGGCATCCTGCTGCTGGCGGCGGCGAGCGCGGTGGCCAGCGCGGTGATCATGTTCTACTCCGAGTCCGTGGCCGAGCAGGCCTGGCCGTGGGCGGCCTACATCCTGCTGATCCTGGGCGGGCTGTACCTGGTGAACTGGAGCATCCCGGCCAAGGTCACGGTGCTGGGGCTGAACGTGGCGTCGGGCATCGGCATCCCCTTCTTCTGGGAGCGCCTGAAAGGCTACCAGCAGGAGCGCATCCTGACCTTCTTCGATCCCGGCCGCGACGCCTTCGGCTCGGGCTACCAGGCGATCCAGTCGAAGGTGGCCATCGGCTCGGGCGGGCTCTTCGGCACCCACTACCTGCAGGGTACCCAGAAGGGGCTCGCGTTCCTGCCCGAGCGGCAGACCGACTTCATCTTCTCGGTGGTGGGGGAGGAACTCGGCTTCCTCGGCACGGTTGTGCTGCTGGGGCTGTTCCTGCTGATCATCCTGCGCGGGGTGACGGTGGCCGCCACGGCGCGGCAGCCGTACCAGCGCTTCATGGCGATCGGCATCGTGACCTACTTCGTCTTCCACGTGGTGGTGAACGTCGCCATCACGACGGGGCTGCTGCCGGTGACCGGCCTGCCGCTGCCGCTGATCAGCTACGGGGGCTCGAACCTCCTGATCAGCTCGGTGCTGCTGGGCCTGCTGCTGAACGTGAGCTCGCGCACCTTCGAAGCCTGACCGGCCGCCCCAGGCGGCCTGGAGACCCCTATGCATCCGGAGATCTTCGGCCTGATCAAGAGCTACGGCCTGATGCTGGCGATCAGCTTCGCCCTCGGGCTGTGGCTGAGCATCCGGCGCGGCCGGCCGCTGGGCGTGGCCGCCGACGACATCATGGACCTCGTCTTCGGGGTCCTCGTTTCCAGCCTCGTCGGCGTGCGGCTGTTCTACGTGGCCACGCACCCCGGCGACTTCCACCCCTGGTACCGCGCCTTCTTCCTGTGGGACGGCGGGCTGACCCTGTACGGCGGCATCATCCTGGCCACCCTCACGGTGCTGGTCATGGCGCGCCGGCGCGGCATCCCCTTCCTGGTCATGGCCGACATCTTCTCGCCCGGCGTGATCCTGGGCATCGGCATCACGCGCATCGGCTGCTTCCTGGCCGGATGCTGCTACGGCCACCCGACCGGCCTGTCGTGCGGCGTGGTCTTCCCGGCCGACGCGCCGGCCACGCTCCAGTACGGGCCGGTGGCGGTGCACCCGTCCCAGCTCTACGCGTCGGCGGGGGGCTTCGCCATCTTCGCGCTGCTGCTCCTGGCCGAGCGGTTCAGCGCCTACCGCGGGGCGACCTTCGGCCGCTTCCTGATGCTGTACGGGGTGAGCCGGTTCCTGGTCGACTTCACGCGCTACTACGAGCCGGAGCAGATCACCGGCCTCGGCTGGAGCAACAACCAGTGGATCAGCCTCGGCCTGATCGCCGCCGGCGTGGCGGTGCAGGTCGTGTGCGCGCGGCGGAAGGGGGCGGCGTGACCGACGTGCTGGAAATCGCCGGCGACGGCTTCCGCCTCGGCGGGGAACCCTGGGAACCGGACGGGCCGTTCTTCGCCGTGCTCGGCGATCCCGTCGCCCACAGCCTCTCGCCGGCCATGCACAACGCGGCCCTGCGGGAACGCGAGATCGACGCCGTGTACCTGCCGCTGCGCATCCAGGCCGGCCAGTTGCGCCGGCTCAAGGAGGCGGAGTTCGCCCGGGATCTCGTGGGCTTCAACGTGACGGCGCCGCACAAGGAGGCCGTGGCGGCCCTGTGCGACGGGCGGACCGACCAGGCCCGGGTCCTCGCCGCCGTCAACACCGTGAAGGTGGAGGACGGGCGCTGGCTGGGCCACAACACCGACAGCGGCGGCCTGCTCGCGGTCCTGGCCCAGGTCTGGCCCTCGGAGGACCGCCCCGAACGCGTGGTCGTGCTGGGCGCCGGCGGCTCGGGTCGGGCGGCCATCGACGCGGTGCTGCGCTGGGGCGTGCCGCGGTTGGAGGTCCGCAACCGCTCGGCCGACGGGCAGCGCCGCGTGCGCCGCTGGCTGGAAGAGCGCGGGACGGAAACCGAGATCCGGGTCGACGGCCTGACGGCCGGGAGCGAGGGGATCCCCGACCGGGGCACCCTGTGGATCTGCTGCCTCGCGGGCGGGGTGTCGGCGCGCCCCTACCTGCCCGTGGCGGCGGGCGCGTCCCCTGCCGTCCTGCTGGACGTGCGCTACGGCGACCAGTTGCCGGACGAGGAGCCGCCGCTCGGCTTCGCCTGCCAGGACGGACGACCCATGCTGCTGATGCAGGGCGGGCTGGCCTTCGCCTGGTGGAACGGCCCGCCGGTGCCGTGGGACGCCATGCGCCGGGCCCTCGACTGAGCCGGGCCGGCCTGCCGGCCCCTGTCCGCCTCCCGGACGGACGGAAAGCCATGTTCCGCAGAAGCTGGGTGCAGGCCGTCACGGGCCTGCTCGAGTTCGTGTACCCCGAACGGTGCGTCCTGTGCGAAGCGTCGCCGGCGGACGTGGCGTGGTGGCCGGGCGCGTGCGCAGGGCCCGGCTGCCGCGCCGCCGATCGGCCGCACCTCTGTGCGGCGTGCGCTGCGGCGCTGGCGCCGCAGGTGGT
>JAGRNP010000041.1 GCA_020440705.1 bacterium
AGCCGGTGAAGCTGCAGATGAAGCGCGTGCCCTTGTATTTGCCCGCAACGATCTCGCCCGGTCCCGACCATTCGCCCTGGACCGATTCGAAGAACTTGCGGTCGCGGTCCGATCCCGACCAGGGGCAGGGCCAGGAGCAGGAAGCTCCCGAGATAGAGGGGTTCGCACATGGTGCCCCGCAGCCGCGGGATGTCCTGCAGCACGTTGCCCAGATACAGTCGATCCGACCCGGCGAAGATGGCCGGGTTCGAGGTGAAGACCCGTTCGACGGCGGCCGGCAACAGGCCCGGACGCAGGAAGTCCGCCACCTGCCACAGCCCGTACCCCGCCTGGCCGACCGCGCCCGCCAGCAGCGGCCGGACCAGGTCGGCCAGGGGACGACCGCCCGCCAGGAAGACCGCCGGCACGAGGACGAACAGGAGCATCAGGTCGAGCTGCACGACCTGCTTGGCGAAGCGTCCCCAGGCGACCGCCGCCGACTCGGCGCCGGGCGCGACCAGCAGTCCCGCCCCGGACAGCAGCAGCGTCGCCAGCAGGGGCCCCGCCGTGACCATCAGCGGCCGCCGCCGGGCGGCCAGCCAGGCGCCGATCTCCGGCGCGGCCAGGACCAGCGTCGCCCCGAGCAGCAGCCACGACGGCTGCAGCCCGGTGCCGGGATCGCGGCCGACGAGCAGGGTGCCGGTGCCCACGCCGACCCACGGGAGGGAGAACAGGGTGGCCTGGAAGGTCCGCCAGGCGGCTCGCCGGCGCACCGATTCCGCCGGCGGGATCACCGGGACCTCGCGACCTGGCGGGCGCGGCGCATGAGCACCACGATCAGCAGCAGCAGTCCGGCCAGGAAGAGGATCTGGGCCTTGTTGCGCCGGGCTTCCGCATCGGGGCGCCGGTAGCGGATGCGGTCGCCCCGGATCTCCAGCGTGCCCCGCGCGACATGGAGCTCGAACACGCCGTCCGAGATGACGAGGGGTTCGGACACCTGGAAGGCGCCGTCGCGCAGCACGAGTTGGCCGCTGCTGCCCACGCCGGCGAGGGCCGGCCGGCAGGCCAGGCCCACGTCGCTCTCGCCGTAGGGTTCGAGGACGAGGGAGTCGGGCAGGGTCAGCGTGCCTTCGGGCCAGACCAGGCTGCGGCGTCCCGGTCCGGGGCCGGGTTCGGTGCGGAAGGCGTAGGTCTCGGTGGTGTCGCGCACGCCGCCGATGACGAGGTAGCCCGGGCGGCCGAGGGTCGTGCGTTCGGCGCGGACATCCGCTCCCGCGACCGCCCCCAGGACGAGCCCGATTCCCAGCAGCAGGCTCCAGTTGCGGATGCGCGGCAGGGCTGGCATGGAACCTCCGGAGGGGGGCGGCAGGGGCGGCGACGCCGGAACTCTAAGCGCCCCCCCGACTCCGGGTCCACCTCAAAAATCCCCGAGCAGGCGCTCCAGGACCGCCTCCAGGCGCCGTCCGGCCGCCGCCCAGCCCTCGCCCGGCCCGGGCAGACCGTCGGTCACCGTCACGGGCATGTCGGGACCGGCCACCCCTGCGAAGCGTCCGGGCAGCACCGGCCCGCGGGGGACGGCGGCCCGGTCGCCCCCACCCGGCATCCGCCAGGATCCCGGGAAGACCAGCACCTCCAGGCGACGGGGGCGCACGACACCCAGCAGGCGGCCCAGGCGGCAGGCGCCGGACCAGCTGTCCAGGCTCCCGGCGTCGGCGCACACCACGAGCCCGTCCGCCCCGGGTCGGCCGGACGGTCGCTCCCAGGCGCCCGGCGCCGACCCGACCCGTCCGCACCACGCCTCCAGCGCACCGAGGGCGGCATCGTCGGGGGCGCCGAGGTGATCCCAACGCAGATCCGGACCACCGGAGGCCAACGGCGACCGGGGCCTGCCGGGTGCGGCGGCGCGGGGATAGTGCCCGTCGGCGGCCTCGGTCGGCGGCCGGCCCAGATGGGCCCGGGCGGTCCAGGTCAGCCGGGGGTCCTCGTGCAGATCGACCGCCCCGGCCCGGCCCGACTCGCGCGCGGCGGCCACGAGGGCGGCGCAGGCGCAGGCCGAAGCCCGTCCGGCGTCCAGACCGGCCACGGCGAAGCGCCGCGGTCCGGCGCCGTGCCCGTCGTCGTCGAGGAAGAGGTGGGCGATGGCCGAGATGTGATGCGGCGCGCCGCCACGCCGGCGACTGCCGGCACGGTTCTTGTCCGCAGGCGGCTGGGCCATGTTCGATCTCCGGGCTGCGGGAGGTGGTCCGCCCTCGCTCAGCGGACCACCACCCGGCTGTTGGCGCCGCCGAACTCGTTGGCGACGGTCTCGGTGTTGTGCGGATCCGGCAGCCACGCCCCGTCCACGATGAAACGGTACTCGTGGGCCCCGCTGGCCAGGGCCAGGTGGCATTCCCAGCTGCCGTCGTCGCGCCGCGTCAGGGGCAATCCCTTGGCCGACCAGTCGCAGAACGAGCCGGTGATGCGCACCGACTTGGCCCGCGGGAAATCGGCCTCGAAGCGCACGCCGGCCCGGGTCACCTCGGGGCCGTGCAGCAGTTCGGACCAGTGGTCGACGGCCTCGACCCGGACGCCGTTCTCCTGGGCCACCAGTTCCCGGGCCAGGCTGCGGAAATCGACGGCCCCACGCGATTCGGGATCATAGCGGATCACCGGCACCCCCGCCCCCGCCGCCTCCTTGAAGCGGACCGTGTGGTGGATGATCGTGTCGAGCAGCTCGTGCTCGTACATCTCGTCGAGCTCCTCCATGATCTTGCGCACGAAGAGCGGACGGGTGTCGAAGTCGGACATGAGGATGTGCGGGACCAGGTCGTGCCCCTTGCGCTCGCGCAGCATGGCCAGGGTGTCGCGCATCTTGCGCACGGCCTGCAGGCTGTAGTAGCTCGGGTCGACGGGGATCAGCACCTCACCCGCCGCCAGCAGGGCGTTGAAGGTGAGCAGGCCGACGCTCGGCGGGCAGTCGATCAGCACGTAGTCGTAGGGCATGGCGCTGCGGTGCAGGTTCCGCCGCAGCCGCAACTCCTTCTCCTTCTCGCGGGCCAGGGTCATCTCGACCCCGCTCAGTTCGATGCCCGTCGGCACCAGATGGAAGCCCGCGTCGATCTCCAGGAAGGCGTCATCCACGAGGATGTCGCTCGTCAGGTACAGGTCGTAGGTGCTGAGGGAGAAGTCGCGTTCGCGAAAACCGAACGCCAGGGTCGAGTGGCCCTGCGGATCATTGTCGATCAGCAGGACACGCTTGCCGAGCTGGGCCAGGGCGGCCGCAAGATTCGTGCTGGTGGTGGTCTTCCCGCATCCACCCTTCTGGTTGGCCAGGGCGACGACTCTCATACCGAATCCTTTCGACGAATCGGAGAGCACATCCCGTCTGGTGATCCGGCCAGGACCGGACCGCCGGTCGCGCACCATCTCTATGTCACAGGAACGCCCCGGAACCTCCTGTTCCCCACGCGTCCCAAGCCGAGAATACAGACCGATCCCACCCTGTCAATGCGAATTTTGAGGAAACCTTTAAACCGGATACCGCAAAAATCATCGCAGGGAGGTCACCAGGAAGTGGAAGACGGCGCCGCAGACGAGCCCGCCCCCCACCTCGCCCCAGGTGTGCCCCATGAGTTCCCGCAGTCGCCGCCGGTCGACCTTCTGGCCGTGCAGGGCGCGGTCCATGAGCTCATTCAGCACGCGGGCCTGGTGCCCGATCTCCTGGCGCAGCCCGGTCGCCTCGAACATGACGAACAGGGCGAAGACGAGGACCAGGCTGAACAGGGTCGATCCGTAGCCCTCGCGCCGGCCCACCTCCAGGGCCAGGGTGGTCACGGTGGCCGTGTGGGAGCTGGGCATGCCGCCGTTGGTGAAGACCAGATGGGGCCGCCACCGCCGGCGGAGCAGCAGTTCGAGCAGCACCTTGAGGACCTGGGCGACCAGGCCGCTGAGCAGGGCGAGGATTCCGGGATGCTGGAACATGGTGGCCTCGGCGCGGGGTTCCGGTGCGGGGCGGACGGCCAGCAGATTACCAGAATTCGCGGCCGAGGCAATGCGCAACTTGTGCAATCGACCGTCATCGACCATTTTATGGGACTGTTTGCCGTCGTCCCGTGTCACTTCCCGAAGGAAGAATCCGATGTTCAAGTTTTTGCGTTCCCAGGCCAAGGTCTTCTACTGGGTCATCGCCGGCACGTTCGTCCTGTTCCTGTTCCTCGGGGGCATGACCGGACGCGGCTGCCAGGCCCCCGGCACGGCCAACGTCGATCCCGGCGTGATCGGCTCGGTCAACGGCACGAAGATCACCGGCCAGCAGTACGACCTGGCCGTCCGCCAGCAGCTGGCCATGCTGCGCCAGCAGGCCGGCAACCAGGAGCTCAACGCCAACCAGTACGCCACCGCCAGCGAGCGCGCCTGGGACTACCTCGTCCGCAACGCGATCGTCGAGCAGGCCATCGCCAAGCGCAACATCAAGGTCAGCGACGACGAGGTGCTCGACGTCTTCCAGCACAACCCGCCGCAGGAGCTGCTCGCCCAGTTCCGTCGCGAGGACGGCACGCTGGACATGGCAGCCTACTACGCCGCCCTGCAGAATCCGGAGAACGACTGGAGCGCGGCCGAGGACTACATCCGTTCGCTGCTGCCGCGCCAGAAGCTGAACGACGAGATCGCCGCCGGCGCCTTCGTCTCCGACCAGGACGTCCGCGAGGAGTACATCCGGCAGACGGGCCGGGCGGTGGCCGAGTACATGGGCGTGCTCTACGCCGACGTGGCCGACGAATCCACGCCGTCCGACGCCGAGATCGCCGCCTGGTACGACGCGCACCGCGACGACTACGCCGGCCCGGCCCAGGCCACGGCGCGGGTCGTGCGCTTCGCCAAGACCCCCAGCGAGGCCGATGACGCCGACGTGCTCGCCCTCCTGAACGAGGTGCGGGACGACATCGTCGCCGGCCGCAAGTCGTTCGCCGAAGCGGCGGCCGAGTTCAGCGACGACACCGGCAGCGCCTCCCGCGGCGGCGATCTGGGCACCTTCGATCGCAACCGCATGGTCCCGGCCTTCACCGAGGCGGCGTTCAGCCTGCCGGTGGGCGAGGTCAGCGCACCGGTGAAGACCAAATTCGGCTACCACGTCATCGAGGTCACCGACCAGTCCCGCGACAAGGACACCAACGAGGTCTTCGAGGTCACCGCCCGCCACATCCTGATGAAGGTGGCGCCGGGCCCGGACACCCTCGACCTGATCAACGAGTCGGCAACGAACTTCCGCCAGCGCGTGACGGGCGCCACCTTCGTCCAGACCGCCGAAGCCGAGGCCCTCGACCTGCTCGATCCGGGCGTGGTGCCCGCGGGCCGCGACATCCCCTCGCTGCCGCTCTCGCTGCAGGGCAGCAACTGGCTCTTCGGCGCCAAGACGGGTGAGGTCAGCCCCATCTTCGAGAACCGCGACTGCTTCTACGTCGTCCTCTGTGAGGGCCACACCCCGGCCGGCACCCGTCCCCTCGACGAGGTGAAGGGCCAGGTCACCCTCGCGGTGCGGCGCGACCACAACCTGCAGACGGCCCGCACGAAGCTCGCTCCGGCCGTCGGCGAGGTGCAGATGGGCCGCACCATGGCCGAGGTGGCCGCCGCCCACGGCCTCGCCCACGCGGTCACCGACACCTTCACCGCCAACGGCAATGTCGAGGGCGTGGGCTACGGCACCGAGTTCAACATGGATGTCATCAAGGGCACGGTCGGCGAGATCATTCCCGAGATCGAAACCCTGCGCGGCGTCTTCGCCGCCACGCCCCTGTGGGTCAAGCCGGTCGACCAGGCCGAGTTCGACGCGCGGGCGGCGGGCCTGCGCAGCGTGCTGCTCCAGCGCGCCCAGGGCGAGGTGATCAACGCCTGGTTCGACGAGCAGATCGCCGCGTCCGACATCGTCGACCACCGGCACCAGCTGCGGCAGGGCATCTAGTCCGGGCACCCCGCAACGCGAAGGAACCGGAAGCCGCGGGGCTTCCGGTTCCTTTTTTTCCGCGGCGAACCCGGCGACGTCAATCGTCCCCGAAGGGGTTCTTCGGCTTCCGCCGCCGGAAGTCGTCGAGCTCGTCCCCCATGCGGTCCAGCCGGCGCCGCTTCTCGTTGGCGTGCTCGCCCGAGTCGAAGAGGTTGGCCATGCGTTCGGCCTCGGCCTGCTTGCGCCGGTCGAAATCGGCCAGGTCCGCGCTGAGCGCCGGACCGCCCGTCGTCGGCAGTTCCTCGACGGTCAGGTGGTCCTTGATCTCGGCGTGGGTCTCGAAGGCGCTGTCGACCAGCGCCACCGCCCCCAGCCCCGCCAGATGGGACAACTGCAGGCGCACCTCGGTCTCCGACAGTTCGAGCAGGTCGGCGATCTCCGCCGGCGTCGGCGACCGTTCGAGGCGATGGGCGCACACCCGGATGCCGGCCAGCAGCAGGTGCGCTTCGTCACGCGTCATCTTCATGGGCGGATCGTCCTTCCCGGCCGGCGGCCAGCCGGCGCTCGAGTCGGGCCAGGCGGTGGGTGTCGCCGCACCGCTCGGCATGGCGCCGGGCCCGCGGCAGGTCCCCGAGCCGGTGCTCGTAGAGGATGGCCGCCTCGCGGTGCAGTTCCCGGTCGCCGGGCTCGCAGTCTAGGCCATCGGTGATGATCTGTTCAACCACGTCCCAGCGTCGGCGGCGCTTCAGGTTGCGGATCGCGTCCCGGCGGAACCGGCGGCGGGCGACCGGATCTTCCAGTCCGCCCCAGCCGGCCGCCCACGCCACCCCGAAACAGTCCGCGGCCCCCCGGGTTTCCCGGCGCCGCTCCCGCACCCGACCGAGGGCCCACGCTCCGGGCCGGTCGGTCCACGCGGCCGGCGGTTCGGCGCGTTCATCGCCCAGCCAGACGCCGATCTCCCCCACCGCGGCCAGGATCCGGCCCATCCCCAGCATGTCCCGCCGGTTGTGGGTGAGCACGTTGCCCAGCAGGCCCGGCTCCCCGGTCTGCAGGAAATCGAACCAGGCCTGGGGAATCCGCGCACCGTCGATGTCGCCCCCCCGCCGGGCGGCGCCCGTCAGCCAGGTCTCGAGGGACTGCTGCCGGCAATCGGCGAGCCGCCGTCCCCACAGGCGCCGCGCGGGCACCAGCAGGTCCCAGTCGGCCAGGTGGGCCAGCGGATCCGGAACCCGGTTCAGCAGACAGCGGGTGCGCAGCAGCGGCAGGTCGAAACTCGCCCCGTTGTAGGTGACCACGGCCCGGAACTCCCGGCAACGCTCGGCCACCGCCGCGAGCAGCGCCGCCTCGTGTCCCGGACCCGGCAGGAAGTACTGGCGGGTACGCAACTCGCTCCCCTCCCACCAGCTCAGTCCGACCAGGAACACGAGCGTGCCCGTGCCGCCCATCAGTCCGGTCGTTTCGGTGTCGAGCAGCAGGATCTCCCCGACGCGGGGGCCCAGCCGGGCATGGCGGGTGAAGAGGCCGCGCAGTCCCGGCAGCGGGTCCGGCGGCGGTGGCAGCGGGTCGCGGGAGTCGCGGTGCCAGACGGGCCCCGCTGCGGTCTCCTCGCGGCTGAGGCCCAGTTCCGCCGGCACGTCTGCGCCGGTCGCATCCGGCGCGGCCGGCTGCGGTCGCGGCGCCGGGTCGCCGGCTTCGCCCGGCCGGCGGGTCAGCCGGTCCAGGCGCGCGAGGCGGCTGCGCAGGTCCATGTCAGGCTCCGGCGGCGGCCTGCCCGAGCCGGTCGAGCAGCCAGCGCGCCCCCGCCTGGGCCGTGTCGCCCGAATCGGTGGCCGCACCCGTGCAGGAAGGGCAGCCCTGACCGCACGGGCAGCGGCCGAGATGGGCTCGGGCCGCGCCGCAGATCTCGTCGAACTGCTCGTAGATCCGGCGCGCGAAGCCGACGCCGCCCGGGAAGGAATCGTACAGGTACAGGGTCGGCAGGCCGGTGAACGGCGAGCGCACCATGGCCGTGGCGTGCAGGTCCGAAGGGTCGGCCATGATGAAGACCGGCGCCACCCGCCCCATCAGGTGCGCCAGCCCCTTGAGCGCGTCGCCGAGGTCGTGCCCCGCGGCGGCCATCTCCCCCACCAGCGTCGCGGGCATCTCCCACCAGAAACTCGTGGTGTGCATCTCCATCTCGGGCAGGTGAACCCGGCCCGCGCCGACGTTCTCGTGGGTGCCGAGCTTGATCTTCTTGAAGACGGTGACCTTCGAGATGAGGCCCACCTCGCCCACGGCCAGCGCCCCCACGCCCCACGGTTTCTGCTCGTCCGAAGTGAGGGTCTTCAGCTCGCTCTTCCGCTGCGCGTCGGTGTAGTAGTCGACCGTCACCGGCGCCACATGGGCCTCGCGCCGCTCCCAGTCCAGCCGGTCCACGTGGTACTGCTGCGCCCCGTGCAGGTACACCGCATCGTCGTGCAGCATCTCCTGGGCGCTGAAGAGGTCCATCTCGCCGATGATGCGCCCGCCCGGCACCGAGCGATCGATGATCACCACGTTGTCCGGCGCCGCGCTGCGCAGGCTCACGTCCTCGGCCGGGTAGGTGTCGGCCATCCAGTGGTAGCGGTCGCCGCTGCGGTGCAGCACCTTCATGTCGGCCAGGTAGTCGAGGATCTCCGTCACGCGCGTGTCGCCGTACCGCTCGTCGGCCAGGAAGGGCAGCTCGAAGGCGGCGCATTTCAGGTGGCTCATCTGGATCACGAGGTTGTCCGGATCGAGGGTCGCGTGCTCGGGGCTGCGCCCGAAGAAGTAGTCCGGGTTGTTGATGATGTACTGGTCGGCCGGACTGCTCGACGCCACGAGCACCACGGCGCTCAGGTTCTGGCGCCGCCCGGCGCGCCCCGCCTGCTGCCAGGTGCTGGCGACGGTGCCGGCGTAGCCCGCCATCACGCACACGTCGAGGCGCCCGATGTCGATGCCCAGCTCCAGCGCGTTGGTCGAGACCACGGTCGTGACCGTGCCGTCGCGCAGGCCCCGCTCGATGGCCCGCCGCTCCTGGGGCAGGTAGCCGCCCCGGTAGCCGCGCACCTCGCCCGACTTGATGCCCACCTTGCGGCCGGCCTTCTCCAGGTAGGTCAACAGCAGCTCGACCCGCATGCGGCTGCGGGCGAAGACGATCAGCTGGGCGTTGGCCCCCATGAAGCGCTCGGCGATGCGCCGCGTGGTCTTGATCACCGACTGCCGGATGCCCAGCTCCGCGTTCACCACCGGCGGGTTGTAGAAGATGAAGTGCTTCTCCCCGCGCGGCGCCCCGTTCTCCGTGATCTCCGCCACCTCGCGGCCGGTGACCTGGGCCGCGAGTTCGGCCGGATTGGCGATGGTCGCCGAGCAGCAGATGAAGACCGGGTCGGAGCCGTAGAAGTTCGCCACCCGGCGCAGCCGCCGGATCACGTTGGCCACGTGGCTGCCGAACACCCCGCGGTACTGGTGCACCTCGTCCACCACCACGTACTTCAGGTTCTCGAAGAGCTTCACCCACAGGGTGTGGTGCGGCAGGATCCCCTGGTGCAGCATGTCCGGATTGGTGACCACGATGTGGCCGCTGCTGCGGATCGCGCGGCGCGCCGTTTCCGGCGTGTCCCCGTCGAAGGTGAAGGTCTTGATGTCGACGCCGAGGGCCGACACCATGTCGTGCACCTCGTGCATCTGGTCCTGGGCGAGGGCCTTGGTCGGGAAGAGGTAGAGGGCCCGGGCCTGCGGCTCGCGCAGGATCGTGTCGAGCACCGGCAGGTTGTAGCAGAGGGTCTTGCCGCTGGCGGTGGGCGTCGGCACCACGAACGAGCGGCCCGCACGCGCCAGTTCGAAGCTCTCGGCCTGGTGGCAGTAGAGGCGCTCGACGCCGCGGCCGCGCAGGACCGCGATCAGGCGCGAGTCGAGGGCGCCGGGAAAGTCGGCGTAGCGGGCGGGCGCAGGCGGCAGCGTCTCCCAGCGGGTGACATGGCGTCGGAAGCGGTCATCGACCTTGAGCTGGTCCAGGAGTTGCGCCAGGTTCAACGATTCAGGCCTCTTCCTTCTTGCCGCCCGGCTCGTCGCCCGACGGCTCTTCCTTCCGCAGCTCGCGGCCCGCGTCGTCCAGCTCGCGCTTCACCTCGCGGGTCGCCTCGCTCGTGGCGGACTTGAACTTCTTGAGCGACTTGCCCAGGGCCTCGGCCACCTCCGGCAGCCGGCGCGGTCCGAACAGGATCAGCACCAGCACCAGGATCAGCACCATTTCCGGCCAACCGAGGCCGGCGATGAAGGCGGGGAAGTACAGCATTGTGTCGACCTCTCGTCTGTTGTGCCCCTGCGGGCGGGGCGCCGACCGCGACTAGCGGTACCAGCGCAGCATCTGCGACGCCACGAACACCCCGATGACGCTCATCAGGTTGAAGTGGATCTGGAACCCGAAGGTCAGATCGATGATCACCAGGTTCCAATGGGTCACTTCGGGCCCGAAGGAGATGTACCGGACGAAGAGCTGTTCGGCGACACTGCCCTCGCTCAGGAAGAGGCCGATGACCTCGCTGATGATGGCCCCGATCAGCACGCCCAGCGTGAGCGTCAGGACCACGGTGCCCAGTGATTTTCGCATCTTCGGTACTTCCGTTCCCTCGCCGGCGGCCGCCGGCCGCTCCGTGCGGCTTCCGCGGCCGCGGTCCGGGGCCCCGGCGCGCCGCGGGCCCGTGAAATCCGTTGCCGGCTAGGATAATACCCGGCGCTCCCGAACGGAACCACAGATTCGCGTTCAGGGCCCGTCCGACCCGGCCAACGCCCGCTTCACCGCTTCCACGTCGGCCCCGAGCACCAGGACCACGTCGGCGGTCGTGCGCCCGTCGTGCTCCTGCAGGACCGGCAGGCCCCCGAGGCGGTCGGCCAGGGCCGCGACCCGCTCCCGGCTCAGGGTCCGATTGACCAGGAAGGAGCGCTGGTGCCGTCCGTGGGGCGCGTTGCCCACCTGCTCCACCACGCAACCGGCCGGACCGAGCAGCAGGCCGAACTCCCGGGCCAGCCCCGCCGCGGGCGTCCCGTTGAGCACCTCCACATGGATCGCCTCGTCGGCGACCGTCAAGTCCGGGCGGGCCGGCTCCGATTCCGCCGCGTCGACCCGGCCTGGCGCCGGCGCCACCGGCGCCACGTCCCGCCGCAGCCCCCGCCCGAAGACGACGCTCAGGGCCGCCACCACGACGGCGAGCAGGAGCCAGGCGTTCAGGCCGCCCTTCACGCCCGCTCGGCGACGAGCCGCGCCACGACGGGCTTCAGCTTCGCGTAGGCCTGCGGCAGGGTCTGGGGCATGACCCGCGTCTCGCCGATGGTGCTCATGAAATTCGTGTCGCCCGTCCAGCGCGGCAGCATGTGCACGTGCAGATGCTCCGGGATGCCCGCTCCGGCGCTGCTGCCGCCGTTGTAGCCGCAGTTGATGCCGTCGGGCCGGAAGGTCTCGGTCAGGGCGGCCTCCATGACGCTCATCAGGCGCCCCATCTCCTCCAGCTCCTCGGTGGTGCAGCCCCCCAGCATGGGCTGGTGCCGGTTCAGCACCAGCAGCATGTGCCCGCTGTTGTACGGGTACAGGTTCAGCAGCAGGTACCAGTGCCGGCCCCGGTGCAGGACGAAGTGCTCGTCCTCGTCGCCCGCGACGCGGTTGCAGAACACGCAGCCCGCTTCCTTCTTCTCGCCGCTCACGTAGGCAAACCTCCAGGGCGTGCAGAGCCGTTCCATGTCAGTTCCCGCGCCGCGCCAGGATGTCGGCGGCGGCCGCCAGCTCGTCGACCGTGTTGATGCCCACCACCTCGTCCGGATCTTCGGTCGCCACGGCCGCCACTTCCTCGCCGTTGCCCACGAGGAAAGCCACCGTGTCGGTGAGGTAGTATTCGCCCTGTTTGTTGTTCGTCGTGAGGCTGCCGAGGGCCTCGACCAGACGGTCGGTGCGGAAGCAGAAAACGCCCGTGTTGTATTCGCCGATGGCCAGTTCCTCCGGCGAGGCGTCCTTGGCCTCGACGATCCGCTGCACCCGCCCCGTGCCGTCCTTGACGATGCGGCCGTAGGCGCCCGCGTCCGGCACGACGCAGGTCAGCACGGCCGCCGCGGCACCCGAGGCCACGGTGCCTTCGCACAGGCGGCGCAGGGTCTCCCTGCGCAGCAGGGGCACGTCGCCCGCGAGCACCACCGTCCAGCCGCCGGCGCGCACCTGGGGCATGGCCACCTGGACCGCATGACCGGTGCCGAGCTGGGGCTGCTGCAGGGCGAAGTCCAGACCCGGCCGCCCACAGGTCGCGCGCACGAGATCGGCCTCGTGCCCCACCACCACCACCGTGTGGTCGATCCCCACGGCCGCGACCGTATCGAGCACGTGGTCCAGAAGCGGCCGCCCGGCGATCGCGTGGAGCACCTTGGGCAGGTCGGACTTCATGCGGGTGCCCTTGCCCGCGGCCAGCACCACCGCGTCGATACGGGCGTTCTGCGAATCGTTCATCTCATCCTCCCGGCCGCGCCCCGGCAGGGTCGGCGGCCCCGAGCAGGACCCCCGGACGCATGGTGCCGTCCCGCAGGTCCCAGACTTCGTTGTCGATCAGGCGGGCCGGACCGACCCGGGCCGCCACCGCGAGGAGCAGGGTCGCCGCCGGCAGGATCGCCGGGGCTTCCAGTTCGGGCACGCAGCGCACCTCCGCGTACTCGACACGATCGGCCGCCGCGAGAACGTCCGCCATGGCGCCCTCGATGCGCGCCCGCTCCCGCTCGCCGGCGGCGAGCAACGCGCGCCCCGCGCCCAGGGCGCGCGACAGGCACAGCGCCCGCTCGCGCGCCGCGGCATCGAGGTAGCGGTTGCGCGAGGAGAGGGCCAGACCGTCGGGTTCGCGCACCGTCGGCCCGTCGATCAGGCGCACCGGCAGGTGCAGGTCCTCGACCATCTGCCGGATGACCAGGCACTGCTGGGCATCCTTGCGTCCGAACACGGCGACGTCCGGCCGCACGAGTCCGAAGAGCTTGGCCACCACCGTCAGCACGCCGCCGAAATGCCCCGGGCGGTCGCCGCCGCACAGGCCCGCCGCCCGGCTGCCCGGCACGATGGTCACCTCGCCCGGCCGTCCGTACATGGTCTCCACGTCCGGCGCGAACACCGCCGCCACCGCGAGCGGCGCGAGCAGGTCGAGGTCGGCGGCGAGATCGCGCGGGTACGCCGCGAAGTCCTCGCCCGGACCGAACTGGGTCGGATTGACGAAGATGCTGACCACGACCGGCCCCAGCCCGGACGCCAGGCGCACGAGGCTCAGGTGCCCCTCGTGCAGCGCCCCCATGGTCGGCACCAGCACCAGCGGCCGCCCGCCCCGCAGGGCGTCCAGCCGCGCCAGGTCGCCTCGGGTCCGCAGGACGTCCATCAGTCCCGTCCGCCTTCCATGTCGCCGAGATAGCCCGTCTGGCCGGAGACGTTCTCGGGTCCGCCGTCGCGCCGCTCCGGCGGTCCGGCGTCGTAGGCATGCCCGGCGTCGGGGAAGCTGCCCTGCCGCACCTCGTCCACGTAGCACGCCACGGCCTCCCGGGCCAGCGCGCCCAGTTCGGCGTAGCGCTTGACGAACTTCGGCGTCAGACCGTCGAAGAGCCCGAGCATGTCATGGAAGACGAGCACCTGCCCGTCGCATCCGGCGCCCGCCCCGATGCCGATGGTCGGCACCGGCGAGGCGGCGCTGATCTCCGCGGCGAGGTCGGCGGGCACGCATTCCAGGACGATGGCGAAACAGCCCCAGGCCGCCAACCGCTGCGCATCCTCCCGCAGGCGGGCGGCCGAATCGGCGTCCCGCCCCTGAACCTTGTAGCCGCCGAGCCGGTGCACCGACTGGGGTGTCAGGCCGAGGTGTCCCATGACCGGGATCTCGGCCGCCACCAGGGCCCGGATCGCCTCTTCGCGTCCGGTGCAGCCCTCCACCTTCACGGCGTGGGCGCCGGCTTCCTTCACCAGGCGCAGGGCGTGGCGCACGGTGTCCTGCGGCGAGACGTGGAAGCTGCCGAAAGGCATGTCGGCGATCACGGGCACCCGCGGACGCGCCCGCGTCACCGCCGCGCAATGGTGGACGATGTCGTCCACGGTCACGGGCAGGGTGTTCTCGTATCCCAGCACCACGTTGCCCAGGGAGTCCCCCACCAGGATCGCGTCGACCCCGCCGGCGCTCGCGATCAGCGCGCTCGTCAGGTCGTAGGCGGTCAGCACCGCGAGCGGCCGCCCTTCCCGCTTGCGTCGGGCGAACACGCTCAGGTTCAGGGCCTTGCCCTTGCGTTCCATGGGCACCTCCGGGCGATCAGGATCCGGTGTTGGGCGCGAAGTACCGCGTGCCGGTGAACTTCTCCTGGATGTGCTCGAAGAGCAGATCGAAATCCGCCGGCACGTTGACGAAGTCCAGGTCGTCGGTGTTCACCACCAGCAGCGGCGCGTCCTTGTAGTGATGGAAAAAATAACTGTAGGCGCCGTTGAGCGCATTGAGGTAGGCGTCCTCCATGTCCTGCTCGAAGGCCCGGCCCCGCCACTGGATGCGCTGCTGCAGCACCTCGGTGCGGGCCTGCAGGTAGATCACGAGGTCGGGTTTGAGCACCCGCTGCTCGAGGATCCCCGCCAGCTGGTTGTACAGGGCCAGTTCGTCGTCGCTCAGGTTCAGGTTGGCGAAGATGCGGTCCTTGGCGAACAGGTAGTCCGAGATCAGCGTCGAGCTGAACAGGTCGTGCTGGAAGAGGCTCTGCTGCTGACGGAACCGGCTCAGCAGGAAGAAGATCTGGGTCTGGAAGGCGTAGGCCGAACGGTCCTGGTAGAAGTTCGAGAGGAACGGGTTCTCCTCGACGACCTCCAGGTTCAAGCGGCCGTTGGTCCGCGTCGAGAGCAGCTTCGTCAGGCTCGTCTTGCCGACCCCGATGACGCCTTCAACGACAATGTACCGCCAGGGCAGCACGCCAATCCTCCTTGTTCCGTTCCACGGTTCCGTTCCGTCGCCAGGGCCCCTGCGGCCCCGACGGCAACAGCCCCTCGTCGGCCAGGGGCCGCACCCAGGGGCCGGATTTACGCCGGATTTTCGCACACGCCGCGGCGATTGTCTCCCCCGAATCGGGCAGGATCCGCCCGGCGGCGATCTCGGCGAGAGGCTCCAGCACGAAGGCCCGGTCGCGCAGGCCCGGATGGGGCACCTGCAACCCCTCGTCGACCAGGACCCGGTCGCCGTAGAGCAGGATGTCCAGGTCGATCGGGCGTGGCCGCATGTGGCCCGCCGGCGGCCGCCCCTCGCGTTCCTCGTTGCCTTTCAGCACGGCCAGCAGCACGGCCGGCGCGAGTTCCGTGACGATCTCGAGGCAGGCGTTGTAGTACGGTTCCTGGACGCCCTCGCCCACGAACTCGGTTTCCCAGACCCCGCTGCCGGCCACGACCTCGATCTCGGGATGCGTCGCCAGGGCGAAGAGCGCCCGCCGCAGGTGCCGCAGGCGATCGCCCATGTTCGTGCCCAGCCCGAGGAGCACGCTCACTCCGCTCGGCCGCGGGGCGCTCACCGGGATCCTCCCCGTGCGGTCGCGAGCCAGCTCCGGTCGCGCTCGAGGATCACCGAGGCACGGCCGAGGAAATCGGGAATGGGCGGGTGCGGCTTGTGGACCCCGACCCGCACCTTCGCCACGTCCAGACCCGCGAGCAGGGCCCGGCAGATCTCGCCGGCCAGGGCCTCCAGGAGTTGGAACGAGGTGCGCGCCGCCGTCTCCCGCACGAGCCGGTGGGCGACGGTGTAGTCCAGCGCCTGCGCCAGGTCGTCGTGCAGGGCCGCCGCCGTGCAGTCGGCCCACAGGTCGACGTCGATCACGAAGCGCTGTCCCAGTTCGCGTTCGGCCGGATGCACGCCGTGGTGGGCGTAGACGTCGATGCCGTGCAGGCTGACCCGATCCATCTCAGCTCCACTCCCGCAGGCGCCGCGCCCCCTCGGCGATGCGTTCGTCCGACGCCGTCAGGCTGATGCGGAACCAGCCTTCGCCCCCGGTTCCGAACCCGTTGCCAGGCGTCACGACGAGTCCGATCTCGGCCAGCGCCCGCTTGCAGAACGCGACCGCCGGTTCGCCGCGGGGCACCCGGCTCCAGACGTAGAACGACGCGTTGGTGGGGAAGACCTCGAAGCCCGCCTCGGCCAGGGCCGCCACGATCACCTCGCGGCGACGCGCATAGGGAGCCAGGACATCGCCCAGCAGTTCCTCGAAGGCGTCGCCCAGGGCGTAGGCCGCCGTCTCCTGGACCGCGGTGAACACGCCGCTGTCCATGCTCTCCTTCACGCGGCCGAGCCGGCCGACCACGTCGGGATGGCCGGCCGCGAAGGCGATGCGCCAGCCGGTCATGTTGAACATCTTCGACAGGCTGTGCAGTTCGATGACCGGATCCCGCGCGGGGTCGGCCACCTTCAGCATGCTGAGGGGACGGCTCCCGTCGAGCGTCACCTCGAGGTAGGCGGCGTCGTTGATCAGGATCACGCCCCGCTCGCGGCACAGATCGATCAGCGGACGCCAGAACTCCGGTCCGGCCGTGGCCCCGGAAGGGTTGTGGGGGTAGTTCAGGAAGAGCAGCCGGGTGCGGTCGTCCATCAGCGACGCGATCTCGTCCGGGTCGGGCAGGAAGCCGCGTTCGGGCGCCAGCGAGAACGTGCGCGGTTCGCCGCCGGCCAGGAGCGTCGCCTGGCCGTACACCGGGTAGCCGAGATCGGGCACCAGGGTGTTGTCGCCTTCCTCGACGCAGGTCAGGGGCAGATGGCCCAGGCCCTCCTTCGAACCGATCAGCACCAGCACCTGCCGGTCGGCGGCGACCTGCACGCCGTGCCGACGCGCCAGCCAGGCCGCGATGGTCTCCCGCAGCTTCAGGTCACCCTTCTGGGCCGGGTAGCGGTGGTTCGGCGGGCGCCGCACCGCCTCGCACATGACGTCGAGCAGCGGTGCCGGCGTCGGCAGGTCCGGGTCGCCGATGCCGAGGTCGACCACGTCGACGCCGGCGGCCCGGGCCTCGGCCTTGGCCGCGTCGATGGCCGAAAAGAGATAGGGTGGCAGTTTTTCCAGTCGTCCCACGGGACGGCTCCTTCCGGCAGCAGGTGTCGTCGTAGAAAAAACCCCGCGGATCCGGGCGGATCCGCGGGGCCAATATGGCACATGCAGCGGGGTTCATCCACCCCGCTCAGCGGTTCTGGGCCGCTTTCTTCGCCTTGGCGTCCTCGATGGACTGCAGGTCGGTCATGCGCTGCACCTGCGTCCGCGCCGACCCTTCGTAGCGCGGATTGCCGGCCCCGACGCAGGACTGGAACTTGCCCTTCGCCGTCTCGAAATCGCCGAGGCATTCGTAGGCCAGACCCCACGAATAGTTCACCGCGGCCAGGTTCGCGCGTCCCTGTGAGGCCAGGTCGCCGGCGGCCTTCGCCGCCCGGGCGCTGGCTTCGCTGCACATGCCGGCCTCGACCATGACCTGGATCATCGAGCCCGTGGCCTGGGCGTCGGTGGGCTTGAGGGCCAGGTACTTCTCATACGTGGCCACGCTGGCCCGCTTGTTCGCGACGGCGTCCTGCGCCCGCGCGAGGGTCAGCAGCGCGCTGCTGTTGTCCGGCTCCTTCTGGACGAGCGGCTCGAGCAGGGCGATGGCGCCCTGGTAGTCCTTGGCCGACATCTTCTGCTTGACCATGTCGTAGGTCGTCGAGCCGCCGGCCTGGGCGCCGTACTTGGCCGTCAGGCCCTCGTAGTACGCGGCCTTCTCCATGTTGCCGTTGGCCTTCTGCTGGGCGGCGGCCTTCTCGGCCGACTTGGACAGCTGGCCCAGGATCCGGTCGCGGTTGTCCGGGCAAACTTCGAGGGCGTGCTCGAGGGTCTCCACCGACTGGGGGTTGTAGCCCGAGGCGTAGTGCATGACGGCCAGGTTGAAGAGCACGCCGCAGTCGTCGGGCGCCAGGCGCTCGGCCTTCATGAACTCGGCCCGCGCCTCCTTGTACTTCTTGAGGCGGGCGTACGTCTTGCCCAGGAAGTCGAAATCGTTGGCCTCGACCTCGTCCCCGCGCAGCTCGATGACCTTCTGGAAGTAGGGCACGGCCGCGGTCAGGCTCGCCTCGTCCCCCTTGCTCATCAGCGCGATGCCGATGCCGCGCGTCGCCTCGACGTGCTCGGGGCAGACCGCGATGATGGACTGCATCCGGGCGATCGCCTGGTCCCACTGCTGGGAGGCCAGGAATTCGGCGGCCGACTGGTAGGCCAGGTTGGCCTCCTGCATCTGGCCGGGCTGGCACTCGGCCCGGACCGCCTGCGGCGCGGCCACGGCCGCCAGCAGCAGGACGAGACCGCAGAGCGCACGGAAAAGGGTGTTGTTCCTCGCTGGGGACACGGGGGATACCTCCGGTTGCGTGAGGGGGAAGCGCCGGGCAAAGAAAATCCCGGCCGTCGTACCGGGTGCTCCTGCAAGATAGCAGTCCACCCGGTCGCCTGTCAATTCCAGGTCGAGAACGACTCCCATCCTCGTTTCGGTGTGCCGGCGTCGTCGACGGTCTCCCCGCGGGGGCCCACGGCCGGCGGCGGGGTCAGGGGCAAACCCCGGCCGGTCCGTCCGGGTTCCCGCCATCCGCGTCCCCGGCCGCCGCGTCCCGGTAGGCCGTCCGCACCGCGAATCCCGCATCCGTCCGGGTGCCGAAGACCACCAGCGGCCAGGCGGCCTCGGCCATCATCCGGTCGCAGAAGGCGAAAAGACCGATCGAATCGTCCTGATCCTCCAGACCGGCGAGGGCCAGGACCCGGGGAGCCGTCGGCAGCAACGTCCCCAGCCCCCGCTCCCCCCCGACCAGTTCGGCGAGGTGGTCCCAAGTCAGGACGGCGTGCGCGGGCAGATCGGCCAGCGGGCCGCTCGGGGCCGCTCCGCTCCGGGCGATGTTCCGGCCGGCCGGCCCCCCCACGGCGCCGACCCCGACCGCGAGCAGCGCGAGCGACGTCCGGGCGGGCCAGGAACCCGCCACGACGGCCGGATCGGCCAGCGGCCGCCCGGCCTCGGGACCCACCGTCACCAGCACGACGTGATCGGGCAACAGCCGGCCGAGCTCGTCCGCCTGCTCCGCGGTGATGTCCGCGACCTGTCCGGCCTCGGCCTCGTCGCCGCCGTGGACATGCACGACGCCTGCCGGGACCATCGGCTTGCCGGCGACGAGGTCGGACCACGCCACCGTCGGCCCCCTGGGCGCGGACGCTCCCCCGGCCCCGATCGTGGCGACCGCGACCGCAACGCCTTCATCCCGGTAGACCGCGACCATGGCCGAGAGGAAGTCCTCCCGACCGCCGCAGCCGCCGATGGCCACCAGGTGCCCGCCTTCCCGGGGCAGGAAGAGATGCCAGGGCTGGGCGAATCCGAAACTCATGGGGATGTCGCTCCTCCGTGCTGCAGCGTCCCATACCAGGCAAGGGTCCGCTCGATCATCTTCTCGCGGGTGAAGCGCTCCCGGAACCGGCGGCGCCCCGCTTCGCCCAGCCGCCGACGCAACGCGGCGTCGCCGTGCAGCCGGGCCAGGGCCGCCGCGAGACCGTCCACGTCGCCGGGCGACACCAGCAGTCCCGTCTCCCCGGGAATCCCGACCTCCGGCACGCCGGTCGGCAGGTCGGTCGCGACCACCGGCACGCCGGCGGCCATGGCCTCCAGCTGGACGAGGCCGAAGGCTTCGCTCTCGTCGACGCTCGGCAGCACCAGCGCGCGGGCCTCGCCCAGGCGCGCCGCGATGCCGGTTTCGTCCAGCGTGCCGGCGAACCGCACCCGGCCACCGAGTCCCAACTCGTCGACCAGGGCCGCCCAACCGGGCCCGCACGGCCCCTCGCCGACGAGGACGAGTTCGGCCCCGGGCACGCGGGCCAGCGCCCGCAACAGCACATCGCCCCCCTTGTAGGGGACGAGACGCCCGACGAACAGGAACGGTCCGTCCCGCCGCGGCTCGACCTCGCTCCACGGCTGCAGCGGCAGTCCGAACGGCAGCACCGCCACGCGGTCGCGATGGGAGGCCAGCACCGGCGACCCGTCGCGCAGCGCGCCGCTCGCCACCGCGATGCCGGTCGCCCGCCGCAGGCAGCCCTGCAGGAGGGGCGACACCAGACGCCGGCCCAGGCGCTGCCTCGTGATGTCGGCGTGGTACCACACGGCCAGGGGCGGCAGGTCGTGCCCCGGCAGGGCCGCCAGCGCCAGCCAGGCCGCGGCCGCCAGGGGATTGGGCAGGTGCAGGTGCACGATATCGGGCCGCCAGCCGGCGATCTCGCGCCGCAGCAGGGCCGGCAAACCGAGGGTCAGCGGCTGCGACTGGATCGTCCCGGCGACCCCGGCCCGCAGCAGGACCACCGATCCGCCGCCCTCGCCGCCGAGGACTTCCCGCACGTCTTCGGAGCCGCCGCCCGCCACGACGACCGACACCGCCGCGCCCGCCGCCGCCTGGCCCTCGGCGAGGGCCTGCAACGCCGTTTCCATGCCGCCGCGGTACGGCGGGTAGTACTTGCCCACGTGCATGATCCGCATGGCGCGTATGGTAGTCCACGGGTCGCGGGCCGACAAACAAAACCCCTCCCGCGTCGCCGCGGGAGGGGTCGTGTGTGCGGGCGTCGCAGGCTGGGGGCTACATCATGCCGCCCATGCCGCCCATGCCACCCATGTCCGGCATGGCCGGACCGCTGTCCTTGGCCGGCTCGTCGGTGATGCAGACCTCGGTGGTCAGCAGCATCGCGGCGATCGAGGCGGCGTTCTGGATGGCCGAGCGGGTCACCTTGGCGGGGTCGATGATCCCGGCCTCCATGAGGTCCTCGTACTCGAGGCTCGCGGCGTTGAACCCGATCGTGGCCTTCTTCTCGTCGCGCAGGCGGGCCACCACGAGGCTGCCCTCGATGCCCGCGTTGGCGGCGATCATGCGCAGGGGCTCCTCGACGGCGCGGGCCACGATGTCGCGACCGACCGCCTCCTCGCCCGTCAGGTCGAGCTTCTGGATGGCCTTGACGGTCTTCAGCAGCGCCACGCCGCCACCGACCACGATGCCCTCCTCGACCGCGGCGCGGGTGGCGCTCAGGGCGTCCTCGACGCGGTGCTTCTTCTCCTTCATCTCGACCTCGGTGGTGGCGCCGACGCGGATGACCGCGACGCCGCCCGCCAGCTTGGCCAGGCGCTCCTGCAGCTTCTCACGGTCGTAGTCGCTGCTGGTGTCCTCGATCTGGGCGCGGATCTGGGCGATGCGGGCCTTGACGTCCCCGGCCTTGCCCTGGCCGCCCACGATGGTCGTGTTGTCCTTGTCGATGGTGATCTTCGAGCACTGGCCCAGATCGGCCGTGGTCGTGTTCTCCAGCTTCAGGCCGGCGTCCTCGCTCATGACGCGGCCACCGGTCAGCACGGCGATGTCCTCGAGCATGGCCTTGCGGCGGTCGCCGAAGCCCGGCGCCTTCACCGCGGCGATGTTCAGGGTGCCGCGCAGCTTGTTCACGACCAGGGTCGCCAGGGCCTCGCCCTCGACGTCCTCGGCGATGATCAGCAGCGGGCGGCCCATCTGCGCGACCTTCTCCAGGATCGGCAGCAGGTCCTTCATCGAGGCGATCTTCTTGTCGAAGATCAGGACCAGCGGGTGGTCCAGCTCGACGCGCATCTGCTCGGCGTTGGTCACGAAGTACGGGCTCAGGTAGCCGCGGTCGAACTGCATGCCCTCGACCACGTCCAGCTCCATCTCGGTGCCCTTGGCCTCTTCGACGGTGATGACGCCGTCCTTGCCGACCTTCTCCATCGCCTCGGCGATCATGCCGCCGATGGCCTTGTCGTTGTTGGCCGAGATGGCCGCGACGTTGGCGATGGTCGCGCTGTCCTTGACCTGCTTCGCCTGCTTCTTGATCTCGGCCACGGCCGCGGCGGTGGCAGCCTCGATGCCCTTCTTGACGAACATCGGGTTGGCGCCGGCGGCGAGGTTGCGCAGGCCCTCGTTGATCATGCTCTGGGCGAGGATCGTCGCGGTGGTGGTGCCGTCGCCGGCCACGTCGTTGGTCTTGCTGGCGACTTCCTTGACCATCTGGGCGCCCATGTTCTGGAAGGGCTCCTTGAGCTCGATCTCGCGGGCGATGGTCACGCCGTCGTTGGTGACCAGCGGCGCACCGAACTTCTTGTCCAGGATGACGTTCCGGCCACGGGGGCCGAGGGTGATCTTGACGGCGTTGGCCAGGGCATCCACGCCCTTCTTGAGCTCGTCACGCGCGTCTTCGCTGAAGTGGATCATCTTCGCCATTGTTCTACTCTCCTTGGAGGGTTGCCGGCCGGGGGCCGGATCGGTTCCGTTGATGGGCGCGGCGCCGGAACTAGCCCAGGATGGCCAGCACGTCGCTCTCGCGCAGGATCAGGTAGTCCTTGCCGTCCACGTTCACTTCGGTGCCGGCGTACTTGCCGTACAGCACGACATCGCCCTTCTTCACCTCGGGAGCGACGCGCTCGCCGCTGTCGCTCACGGTGCCGGGGCCGACGGCCACGATCTTGCCCTGCTGGGGCTTCTCCTTGGCGGTATCCGGAATGATGATGCCGCCCTTGACGGTTTCCTTCTCCATGGGCGCCACGATGACGCGGTCAGCCAGGGGCTTGATGCTCAGGGCCATGCCTAGATCCTCCAGTTCGGCTCATTGAGCCCGGGTCTGCGGGCGGCGAGACACCGTTTGGCAGTCTCGCCTGCGGATTGCTAACTGACCGCAATATACCGGACGAAAGGGGCGTCGCAAGCCCCGCCGCAATTTTTCAGGCGGATTCCGGGTTAGCAGCGACAAAACCGCCAAAATGGCAGCAAGTTCTGCCATTCGGACTCGTCCGACGCTGGTCTGGCAGCGGTGGGTCAGGATGTCGGGAGCGGCACCGTTCCCCGGGCCACGGCCGCAAGACGTGCGGCGAGCCGCTCGAGGGGCACCGCTTCGTCGGCGAGGCCGGCCAGCTCGACGGCGCGCGGCATGCCGTAGACGGCGCAGGACGCTTCGGTCTGGGTGAGGCAGTAGGGCCGGCGCGGCCGGAGGGCCCGCAGGCCGGCGAGACCGTCCTCCCCCATCCCGGTCATCACGACGGTGAGCACCCGTCGCGAGCCGTCCACGGCGGCGAGCGAGCGCAGCAGCACGTTGGCGGACGGTCGCACCCCCAGCTCCGGCGGCCCGTCGTGCAGCACCACGCGGGGACGCGCGGCCGACCCGCCCACCTCGAGATGGCGACCTCCCGGAGCCACCACGACGTCTCCGGCGGCGAGGACTTCGCCGTCCCGTCCTTCCCGCACGGCGAGGCACGCGCGGGCGTCGAGACTCTCGGCCAGGGCCCGGGTGAAATCGGGGGGCATGTGCTGCACCACGACAATCGGCGTCGGGTAGTCGGCGGGAAGGAGGGGAACGACCCGGCCCAGGGCTTCGGGGCCTCCGGTCGAAACCGCGATGACCGTGATCCAGAACGGACCCTGGGGCGCGCGTTGGCCCGCCGGCCCGCCGCCCCCGGCCGGGGCGGCACGCCCGTGGGCCCGCCCCGCCGCGGCGATGAGCGGTGCGAAGCGGGTGGAGAGTTCGGTCACCACGCGCCGGAATGGTCCCGGCGCGGGACGGGTGACGATGGCGCTGGCGCCGCGGAAGCGGGCCAGGCCGGCCGGACCCGGTCCGGCATTCCGTTCGGCGACCCCGATGACCGTCACGCGCGGATCTTCGTGCCGCAGCCGCCCCACGAGGTCGGGGCCCGCGCCCGCGGCCAGGGACAGGTCGACCACCGCCACATCGGGACGCCGGGCGGCGGCCAGACGGCGCGCCTCCGCTGCCGAAGCGGCGTGCGCCACGGCGTCGACGCCCGGCAGGCCGGCGAGCACGTCGCCGAGGACCCGGCGGAAGACGGGATTCGCGTCGACGACCAGGATGCTCAGGCCCATAGGGATCCTTTCGGGGTCGGCCCCGCCCCACACACGTCGCGGCGGATGAGACGATTCCGGACCCGCCGGCGCCGCACCCTCGCCTCCCTATCGGACCTTCGGCCCCCGATCTTTACGGATACCGCCGGGAGGCCGACCTTTCAGGCCGTGCGGCGCCGCCAGAGGACCGCCGCCCCCCGCAGCGTCCAGAGGGGATCCCAGGGCTGCTCCGCGGTGGCCACGTAGCGGCCGCAGCCGCCGGTCAGGACGACATGGAGGTCGGGATACCGCGCGGAGAACGCCTCGATCACGCCGGCCACCCCGTGCACCCCCACGTGGAAGGCCCCTCGCTGCATCGCGTCGTGGGTGTTGCGGCCGGGCGCGAACGGCGCCGACGCGAAGGGCACCGGCGCCAGCCGGGCCGCCCGCTCCCCCAGCGCCTCGGCGGCCAGGGCCATCCCGGGAGCGATGAAGCCGCCGACGAAGGCCCCGGCGAGCAGGAGGTCGAAGGTGGTCGCCGTGCCGGCGTCCACCACCAGCACCGCGTCGCGGCCGAGTGCGGCGGCGGCAGCCATGTTGCAGAGCCGATCGGCCCCCACCCGTTCGGGCGCCTCCACGTCGCAGCGGAAGGGCAGATCCCACGTGTGATCGACGACGGCCAGGGCGGGAAGGCGCTCGCGCAGCCGTTCCGTCGCCGCCGGCGAGACGCTGACCAGGACGGACGGCAACGTCGGGGTGCCGGCCGCCAGTGCCGCGACGCCCGCCGCGGGCGACGGGTCGGTCGTGGTCGGCGTCGGCAGGACGCCCAACTCTTCGCCGCCCTGCCAGAGCTGCGCCCCGCACGGATCGTCGCGCCACACGGCAACGCGCGTCTTCGTGTTGCCCGCATCGAGGACGACGCACCCGGTGCGTTCGGCAGCGCCGCTCATGGTCCCTCCAGGTTCCGGTCGCGATCGGGCACGAGGTGGACGTCCCCCGCCCGGAACCGCAATTCGGCGCCGCCCCCTGCCGGCGCGACCCGCAGCGCCCCGGCGTCGTCGATGCCCACGGCCCGGCCGAAGTGCACGTCCTCGCCGGCGATGATCTGCACGTCGTGGCCGAGCAGGCAGTCCAGCAGGGCGAGGGAACCCCGGTACGGCTCCCAGCCCTCCGCTTCGTAGCGGTCCAGTTCGGCGTCGACCCGGGCGATGACGCGCCCGCCCACCTCGCCGGGCCGCACCACGCGGCCCGTCTCGATCAGGATGCTCGTGGCGCGGCCCTGCAGGTCGGCGGGGAAGCCGTCGGGACGGGTCGTCAGGTTCAGGCCCAGCCCGCCGATGACGAGGCGATCGTCCGGCGGGCCGCTGCGCTGGAGCAGGATGCCGCCGAGTTTCCGCCCCCGCACCATGATGTCGTTGGGCCACTTCAGCCGCGCGTCCAGGTGGAAGTCCTCGCGCAGCACGAGGGCCGTGATCAGGCCGAGCCAAACCGAGACGCCCCGCTCGACGGCCGCCCGGTGCCGCGGCACGACGACCGACAGGTGCAGGCCGCCGCAGTCGCGCCAGCGACGCCCCTGCCGACCGTGGCCGTCGGTCTGGACCCGTGCCACCACGACGGTGCCGGGGCGGGGAGCCGTCACCGGCGCCTGCGAGGCGGGCGCCGCCGCGTTCCAGCCCCAGCCGTCCCAGGTGCACAACCGCCCCGGGGCCGGCCGCCCGCGCCCGAGCAGGAAGTCGTTCGTGCTGCCCACCTCGTCGAGCAGGTACAACGCCGCCCCGTCGCGGACGAAGCGGGCGCCGGGACGGAAGTCCGCCAGCCCGAACCAGTCGCGGTGGACCGGACCGCCTGCCGCCGGGTGCCTCACGACCGCTCCATGTCCAGGCCCAGGTCCCAGGCCGGTGCCGAGTGGGTGAGCCGCCCCACCGAGGCCGCGTCGACGCCGGCCCGCGCATACGCGCCGATCGTGTCCAGGTCGACGTTGCCCGACGACTCGAGCAGGGTCGCGGACCCGGCGGCGTCGCGCAGGCGCACCGCGGCGGCCGTGGTCGCGACATCGAAGTTGTCCAGGAGGATCCACTCCACCCCCAGAGGCAGCACCGCTTCGAGCTGGGCCATGTCGTCCACCTCGACCTCGACCGCGAGAGCCGGATACCGCTCGCGGGACCGCCGCACCAGGGTCGCGATGTCGCCGCCGCCGGCGGCCCAGTGGTTGTCCTTGAGCATGATGCGGTCGTACAACCCCATGCGGTGGTTGTGACCGCCGCCGCAACGGACGGCGTACTTGGCGAGAGCCCGGTAGCCGGGCAGCGTCTTGCGCGTGTCGAGGACGCGGCACGGCGTGCCCGCCACCGCGGCCACGTAGCGGGCGGTGAGGGTGGCGATGCCCCCGAGCTGCTGCAGGAAGTTCAGGGCCGTGCGCTCGCCGGTGAGCAGCGGCGCCACCGGGCCGCGCACCTCGGCCACGACCGTGCCGGCGGCCACCGCCGTGCCGTCGGGCACGAGCGCGGACACCGTCACCGCCGCATCGAGCAGGCGGTACAGGGGCGCCAGCAGGGGCAGCCCCGCCACCACGCCGGCGGCGCGGGCCGTGAAGGCGCCCCTCGCGGTCGCCCCCGCGACGGCCGTCACGTCGGTGCTCGCGTCACCGGGGCCGACATCCTCGGCCAGGCTCTGCCGCAGCAGGGCCTCGAGCCAGGCGTCGGCAGGAAAGGTGCGACTCACATCGTTCATGCGGTGTCTCCCCGGGCGTCGGCGTCGCCGAGACCCCACTGGGCCTTGAGGTCCTCCATGCGGTCCCGCAGGGCCGCCGCCTTCTCGAACTCCAGCGCCTTGGCGGCCTCGCGCATGGCACGGTCGAGCATCTCGACCATCTCGCGCGGCGACATGGCCTGGTCGATGACGGCCTCCCACGGCCGCGGGTCCGCCGCCGGCGCCTCCAGCCCCCGCTCGCCCGCGGCGGCGGTCTGCTGGAGGATCTCTGCGCGACTCTTGGTGACCGTGCGGGGCACCAGGCCGTGCTCCTCGTTCCAGGCCAGCTGCCTCGCCCGGCGGCGGTTGGTTTCCGAGATGGCCCGCTCCATCGAATGGGTGACCCGATCGGCGTACATCACGACCCGTCCGTTGACGTTCCGCGCGGCCCGGCCCGCGGTCTGGATCAGCGAGCGTTCGGAACGCAGGAAGCCCTCGCGGTCGGCATCGAGGATCGCCACGAGCGAGACCTCCGGCAGATCGAGCCCTTCGCGCAGCAGGTTCACGCCGACGATCACCTCGGTCTCTCCCAACCGCAACCGCCGCAGGATCTCGATCCGATCGAGGGCCGAGATGTCCGAATGGAGGTAGGTCACCTTCACGCCGGCTGCCGCGAGGTATTCCGTCAGGTCCTCGCTCATCTTCTTGGTCAGCGTCGTGACCAGGACCCGCTCCCCGCGCCCGGTGACCACGCGGATCTTCTCGAGGAGGTCGTCCACCTGGTCGGCCACGGGCAGCACGTCGATGGGCGGGTCGACCAGCCCCGTGGGCCGGATCACCTGTTCGACGACGACGCCCGCGCACTTGGCCAGCTCGTAGTCCGCCGGCGTCGCCGAGACGAAGACGGTGCGGGGCATCATCTCCTCGAATTCCGCGAACAGCAACGGGCGGTTGTCGAGGGCGCTCGGCAGGCGGAAGCCGTGTTCGACGAGACTCGTCTTGCGCGACCGGTCGCCGTGGTACATGGCGCCGATCTGCGGGATCGTCGCATGGGACTCGTCGATGATCATGAGGTAGTCGTCGGGGAAGTAGTCGAGCAGGCAGGCCGGACGTTCGCCGGCCTGGCGTCGATCGAAGTAGCGCGAATAGTTCTCCACGCCGGCGCAATGCCCGATCTGCTGGATCATCTCCATGTCGTAGCGCGTGCGCGACGCCAGGCGCTGGGCCTCGAGCGGCTTGCCGGCCGCGTCGAGCTGCCCCAACCTCTCCTCCAGGTCGCGCCCGATCTCGTCGACGATCACGCCCACGCCCTCGGGCCCGGTGACGAACTGGGTCGCCGGATAGATGACGGTGTCGTCCGCCGGCCCGAGCACCCGGCCGGTGAGCGGCTCGATCCAGGCCATGGCTTCGATCTCGTCGCCGAAGAACTCCACGCGCAGCACCCGCTCCTCGTAGGCCGACCGGATCTCCACCGTGTCGCCGCGCGCCCGGAAGGTCCCGTAGCCGGGCTCCAGGTCGTTGCGTCCGTACTGGTTCTTCACGAGTCGGGCCAGGAGGTCGTCACGGTCCATCTCCAGACCGACCCGCAGGGGAATGCGGCTTTCCCTGAACGTGGTCGGGTTGCCGACACCGTAGATGGCCGACACGCTGGCGACGACGATCACGTCGTCCCGCGTGAGCAGGTTGCTGGTGGCGCGGAGCCGCAGACGCTCGATCTCGTCGTTGATCGAGGTGTCCTTCTCGATGTAGGTGTTCGTGGCCGGAATGAACGCCTCGGGCTGATAGTAGTCGTAGTAGGAGATGAAGAACTCGACGGCGTTGTCCGGGAAGAAGCCCTTCAGTTCCCCGTAGAGCTGGGCCGCGAGGGTCTTGTTGTGGCTGAAGACCAGCGCCGGCCGATCGAGCTGGGCGATGACGTTCGCCATGGTGAAGGTCTTGCCCGAGCCGGTCACGCCGAGCAGGGTCTGGAAGCGGGTCCCGTTGCGCGCCTCGGCGGTCAATTCGGCGATGGCCGTCGGCTGGTCGCCGGTGGGCGCAAAGGGAGCGACGAGGTTGAAGAGTCCCATGGGCCTCCCGACGGCGCCGGGCTAGTCGCCGTGCGCGTCCAGGAGCAGTTCGCCCCCGGGGCGCAGATTCCGGATGTTGCGCACCTGGCCGTTCAGCGCCACCTCCAGGCCATCGGTGCGATCGAGGCGGAGGCTGAGGTGGTCCTGGGCGCCCCAGTACACCACCAGCCCCCGACTGCTGCGGTACACGCGCCCGGGCTCGATGCCCGTGGCCGGCAGGCGCGGCGCCGACTCGCCGGCCGTGGGCCAACGGGCGCCGCGGAAGGCGGGCGCGGCGTCGAGCTTCACCTCGACACCCACCGGTCGATCGCAGATCACCCGGAGCACCACCGGCCGTTTCTCGCCGCCGGCAAACACCAGGTTGGGTCCGCCGACCACCGGCAGCGGGTCGGGCTGGGCTGCCGCCCCGGTCGCCGTCGGCGCCGGCTTCGCGGC
>JAGRNP010000042.1 GCA_020440705.1 bacterium
TCATCGATCCGGTGCTGAGCACCTATCGCACGGAGTTCGCCCGGGAGTATTTCGAGCTGCGCAAAGCCAAGGGCATGACCGAGGCCGAGGCGGCGAAGGTGATGCAGGACCCCCTCTTCTTCGGCGCCATGCTGGTGCGGCGCGGTCTCGCCGACGGCATGGTCGCCGGTGCCGTCAACGCCACGGGCGACGTGCTGCGGGCCGGCTTCCAGGTCGTGGGCACGGCGCCGGGCACCTCGCTGGTCTCGAGCTGCTTCGTCATGGTTAAGCCCGACTGGACCTGCGGCGACGCCGGCCGCCTCGTCTTCGGCGACTGCGCCGTGAATCCCCAGCCCACCGCCGCGCAGCTGGCCGAGATCGCCATCGCCACGGCCGCCACGGCGCGCGCCCTCTGCGGCTTCGAGCCGCGGGTCGCCATGCTCAGCTACAGCACCATGGGCAGCGGCGGCGGCGCCGACGTGGACAAGGTCGTCGAGGCCCTGGCCCTCGCGCGGGCCAAGGCGCCCGACCTGCAGATCGACGGTCCGCTGCAGCTCGACGCCGCCCTCGTGCCGGAAATCGGCGCCAAGAAGGCGCCGGGCAGCGACGTGGCCGGCAAGGCCAACGTGCTCGTCTTCCCCGACCTGGACGCGGGCAACATCGGCTACAAGCTCGTGCAGCGCCTGGCCGGTGCCGAGGCCGTCGGTCCGGTGCTGCAGGGCATGGCCAAAGGCGTGAACGACCTCTCGCGCGGCTGCTCGGTCGAGGACATCGTCAACGTGGCGGCCATCACCGCCCTGCAGAGCGGCTGAGATGCGCAACGTCCTGGTCATCAACTGCGGCAGCAGCTCGCTCAAGTACCAGCTGCTGGACATGACGGGCGAGACCGTCCTGGCCAGCGGGCTGGTCGAGCGGATCGGGCTCGATCCGGGCGTGCACACCTACAAGCGTCCGGGCGCCGAGGACCGGCGCGAGGAGACCGCCATCGCGGACCACGCCCGCGGCATCGAGCTCGTGCTCGACGCCCTGGTCTCGCCCGATCACGGCGTGGTGCGGTCGATGGCCGAGGTGAGCGCCGTCGGCCACCGGGTGGTGCACGCCGGCGAGCGCTACAGCGGCTCGGTGCTCATCGACGCGGACGTGCTCGACGCCCTGCGCGCGTGCGTGCCCCTGGCGCCGCTGCACAACCCGGCCAACATCACGGGCATCGAGGCCGCCCGGCAGGTGATGCCGGACGTGCCCATGGTCGGCGTCTTCGACACGGCCTTCCACCAGACCATGCCCGACCGGGCCTACATCTACCCCATCCCCTACGAGCTCTACGAGGAGCACGGGATCCGGCGCTACGGCTTCCACGGCACGAGCCACCGCTACGTGACGCTGCGCGCGGCGCGGATCCTCGAGCGCGACGTGGCCGACCTGAACCTCATCACCTGCCACCTGGGCAACGGCGCCTCGATGGCGGCGGTGCGCGGGGGCGAGAGCATCGACACGAGCATGGGCCTGACGCCGCTGGAAGGCCTGATGATGGGGACGCGCTCGGGCGACATCGACCCGGCGCTGGTCGGCTTCCTGGCGCGCCTGCTGGACACCGACCTGGCCGCCATCGAGCAGATGCTCAACAAGCAGAGCGGCATGCTCGGCATCAGCGGCATCAGCAGCGACCTGCGCGACGTCGAGCGCGAGTACGCCAACGGCAACGACCGCGCCCGCCTCGCCCTCGAGGTGTACGCCTACCACATCCGCAAGTACATCGGGGCCTACGCCGTGGCCCTCGGCCGGGTCGACGCCATCGTCTTCACCGCGGGCGTCGGCGAGCACGCCTCGCTGGTGCGCGAATGGGCCTGCCGCGGGCTCGACGCCATCGGGGCGATCCTCGACCCGTTCAAGAACGCCACCCGGCACGACGAGGCCATCATCTCCAAGATGAGCTCCCGGGTGAAGATCATGATCGTGCCCACCAACGAGGAACTGATGATCGCCCGGGACACGCGCGATCTCGTCTTCGGCGCCTGACGATCCGCCGCCATTGCGCACCGGCCGCCCGGGCCGCGCATGTGCGGGCGAGATCCCGTCGGCCCGCGGCGGGGCCGTGTCCCCGAGCCGCCCGAGGTTGAAACATGTCCCGGAACCCGCGCCTGACCGCCCTGCTCCCGCTGCTGCTCCCGCTGCTGATCCTGCCGCTGCTCCTGCTGGCATCCGCGCCCGCCCGGGCCGGTGTCGCGCCGGGCGACCTGCTCGTCTACTACGGCTGGCCCAGCGGCATCAACGGCACCTTCACGGTGGCCGGCGCCGCGGCGGAGTTCGCCGCCTACGACCTGGTCGTCCTCGGCGACGGCCTCGAGAAGGCGACCCATCCGGACCACGCCAACACGGTGGCCATCATGGCCCAGGCCCGGGCCCTCGCCGGCACCCGCTTCTTCGGCTACGTCGACCTGGGCGTCAGCACCCAGAACCTGCCGGAGGCCGAGATCGCCCTGCGCATCGACGAATGGCTCGCCGCCGGCGCCGAGGGCATCTTCCTCGACGACTACGGCTACGACTTCGGCGTGACCCGTGCGCGGCAGAACGCCGCCGTCGACCACGCCCACCTGCGCGGGCTGCCGGTCGTCGCCAATGCCTGGGTGCCGGCCGATGTCTTCGGCACGGCCGTCGACCCCGTCGCCAACCCGGCCGGCGCGGCGCCGCGGCTCGGTCCGGGCGACGCCTACCTCGCCGAGAGCCATGCGGTCGCCCTCGGCCAGTGGCAGGACACGGCCGCCTGGTGGGCGAAGGCCGCGGCCCTGGCGGCCTACCGGGAGCAGTGGGGCTTTGACGTGATCTCGGTGACGACGCCCGATGCGGCCGGGAACTTCGACGCCGCCGCCTTCGCCTGGGCCTGGCATGCGGCGCTGCTCGGCGGCCACGCGGCGACGGGCTGGGGCGAGCCCGCGTTCGCCGCGGCCACGGGCCTGGCGCCATGGCGTCCGCGGCCGTCCACCGATGCCGGAGCGGCCTTCGCGGGCCCGGCGGCCCTGGTCGGCGACGTGGCCGTGCGCTATACGGACACCGGGCTGCTGCGCCTGGACACGGCGACCCACGAGGCGTCGTTCACACCGGGCGCGAGCCCGACGCCCGACCGGGCGGCCGCCGCCGCCCCCCGCGCCGTGCCGAACCCGTTCAATCCCGTCACCCGCGTCCGCTTCAGCCTCGACCGGCCCGCCCGTCTGCGGATCGCCGTGCACGCGCTGGACGGCACCCGGGTCGCGGTGCTCGCCGACGGGCGGGAGTACGCCGCGGGCGACCACGACGTGCGGTTCGACGGTCGGGGCCTCGGCGCCGGGGTCTACCTGGTGCGGATCGACGGCGCCGGCGCGCCCCGCACGTGCCGGGTCACGCTGGTCAAGTAGCCGGTCGGTGCCGGCGCGCCGGGCTCAGCGGCCGGATGCCGCGAGGACGGCCGGACGCACCTGGAACGACCCGCGCATGACGACGGCGCCGCTGGCCGTGATCTCGACGGCTTCGGGCCCCGACGGCCCCGCCGTGACCGTCACCTCGACCCGGTTGGGCCGACCGACCGCCCGGCCCTGCCCGCAGACGAGGGTCGTGCGGCCCGCGTCGGTGCCGGCCGCCGCCACCATGTACGCCGCCGCCGCCCCGGCGCCGGTGCCGCTGCCGATGTCCTCGGCGTGCCCCGGGTGGGTGTGGAAGCAGCGGCACTCGAGGTCGACCTCGGCGTCGCGGGTCGCGGTGCAGACCAGGGTCAGGCCGCCGGCGCCGCGCCGGTCGAGCAGACGCGCGATGCCGGGCGCGCGACGGTCGACGCCGCGGAAGATCCCCCGGTCGGCCACGGGCACCACGATCTGGTCGAACCCGCAGCCGACCCGCTGGGGCTCCCGCGATCCCGCCCAGAGGAATTCCGGCGGCACCTCGAGGGCCGCCGCGACCTCGCTGGCCGGCACCGGCTCGCCGAAGCGCGGCGCCGGCAGGCCGACGGTGATGCGGGCCGCACCTTCGTCGCCGCAGCGCAGGAGCACCGGCAGCAGTCCGGCGGCGGTCTCCAGCGTCACGGCCACGCCCCCGGGCGTGGGCCGGTAGAACCCCCGGTCGCACATGGACGCGAAGGCCGCCACGGCGACGTGACCCGAGAACCGGACCTCGCCGTTGGGGGTCTGGAAGCGCAGGCGAACGTCGGCGCCGGGCCGCGTGGGCGGCAGCACGAAGCCGGCCTCCATGGCGAGCTCCTCGGCGATCCGGAACATCCGTTCGGGGTCGAGGTTCGAGGCGTTGGGAATGATCGCGGCGGGGATGCCGGCGAAGGCCTGGTCGGCGAAGGCATCGACGATGTGGAAGGGTATGATGGCCATGACGTCCTCTCCCGCTGTGGCGGCCGCAGCGACCGCCGGACCGGACGGGGGCCGCCAGGCCCCCCGCGAAGAGTGGTTGCCCATGGGCGATGCTCCTCAATCTACGACGATGCGCCCTCGCCCGCCAAGCTGCGCCCTTGCCCCGCCGCGGCCGTGACCCTTTTTTTCCGGGAGCGGGGCGCCGCCCCGCCGGCGCCCGACCCCGTACCGGAAAGGATCCCATGCCCTTCGCGACGTACCCGTCCCGCAACTTCGGCCGCACCCTCGCCGTGGTGCTGCTCCTGTCGGCGGTGCTGACGGCCCATCCGGCGCCCGCCGCCGCAGCCGGGGACGACCGTGCCGACGCGCTGGCGATCAACGAACTCGTGCGGGCCGGTCGTCGTGCCGAGGCCCTGCCCCTTTGCCGGGCCTACGCATCCGGACATCCCGACGACGCGGTCATGCTCTACAACCTCGCCTGCCTCGAGAACACCGTCGGCGACCCCGACGCGGCGGCCGCCGCCTACCGCGGCGCCCTCCTGGCGGGCTTCGACGCCTGGGAGGCCGCCGAGGCCGATCCCGACCACCAGGGTCCCCTCGCCGACGTCGTGCGCCGGGCGAACCTGGCGGAAGCCGAGCGACTCGGCCGCCTCGTCGCCGCCGGGCGCACCCGCCTGTCCCGTGACGTGTGGACGCCCGCCCGCCGGCTGGTCGACCACGGCGTCGCGGCCGCGACCGACACCGCCGGCGTGTGGCTGCGCTTCCGTTGGGCCGCCGAGGCGCTCGAGTTCGAACTGACGGCAGGCGGCGACTGGGCCGACCTCTTCGCCGGCGACGACGCGCCCCCCTGGCAGGGCGGACCGGGTCTGGCCCTCAGCCTCGGCACCGCCCCCGACGGCGACTGGCTGCGGGTGGACGACGGCCGCCTCTTCGCCTGCGGCCTCGACGCCAAGGGCGCCGTCGGCGCCGTGTACCTCGCTCCGCCGGGCGTGTGGCAGCCGGTGGCCGAACTCGCGCCGAAGGTGCGGGTCGACGACGGCGGACGGCTGCAACTGACGGGGCGCATCCCCTGGTCGGCCATCGCGCCGCTCGACCCCCTGGTGGACACGCCGCTCGGCGTGAACGCGACCCTGCTGCGGCCGGGTGCCGGCGGCCTGCGCCGGGCGTCCCTGCTGCCCACCAACGACACGATCGCGCCGGAAGCCGCGACGCGGCGCCTGGTGCCCCTGGATTTCGCCACCGACTCGGTCGCGGGCGACGCCCTGGCCGGCCGCATGGAGACCACCCTGAGCTCCGTGCGCCCCCTCGACCTCGACCTCGTCGTGATCAGCCGCAACGCCGGCGCGGGCACCCTGACCCTCGACTTCAAGGACCAGGCGGGCCGATCCGTGCTGCCCCGCGGCGCCGTCGCGACGCCCATCGAACTCGTCGCCGGCACCAATCGTCTGCGGCGACAGGTCGACTTCTCGGGCCTGAAGACGGGCGGCTATCTGGTCGAGGTCGGGCTGGGCTTCCCGTCCGGCGGCGAGGCGACGTGGCGCACGACGGTGCTGCAGCTCGCCCCCGGCTGGGACCGCGTCTACCGCGAGAAGATCGATCTGGTGGGCGCCGACGAGCAGCCGACCGTGGCCTACCTGCTGCGGGCCGTGGAGGACGCCGTCGCCGGCCACGACCCCCGCGCCAACCCCGGCCCGATCATCACGACGCTGATCGACCTGGAATCCATGCTCGCCGGAGCCGAGGAGAACGGCACGATCCTGCCCGAGCGGGGCAGCTTCGTGGTGGTCTATCCCGGACCGGACGGCGAGGAGCGGCTCTGCCACATGTACCTGCCGGCGGGGCGCGCGATCGCCGACGGCATCAACCCGATCCTCGTCCTGGCCGACGGCGACATGTCCGGCGCCCGGCTGGCCGACCGGATCCGGCGCAACTACGAATTCGGCGACCGCAAGCCCCGGCTGAAGACGGGGCGGGACGACCGCTTCCCCATCTACCTGGTGCCCGAGTTCCGCCCCGACCCGGCCCGCTTCCAGGCCGACCTGCTCGAAGAGGTGCGGGCGGTGCGGGCCTGGGCCATGACCTACTTCGACGTGCGCGCCCTGTCGCTGGTCGGCATCGATGCCGCCGGCGGCGCGGTGCTGCGGGCGGCCCGGACCGCGCCGGTGACCCTGGCCGGACTGATGGTCTTCGCCGGGTTCGACCTCGAACCATGGCCCCAGGCCCAGCCGGCGTTCCTGCGCGAGCAGTTGGGTCCGGCGCCGGAGAACCTGCCCGTGACCTGGATCGATTTCGTGGGCGAGACCCGCCGCGCGGGGCAGGGCGCCGACCTGCTGCAGGCCCTGCGCGACGTGGGCTACGACGTCACGAGCACCGAAGTGCGGGGCGGCCTGAATCTCGCCCAGGTGGCCGACCGCGTCGTGATCTGGGCCGAGGACCTGCGCTGAACACCGCGGCCCAGATCGCCGCTGGCCACACCGGCCGGCGGCGCCTACCATACGGGCGCCACCGCCCACCCCGTCCGAGGAGACGTCCATGACCTTCCCGCGCCCCCAGACCGTCGCCGGCGTGCTGCCTGCCGGCCTCGTGCTGGCCGCCCTGCTCGCGGCGGCCCTGCTGCCGACCGCCGGCGCCCACGCCGAACCGGCCCGCGTGGCCAACGGACCCGCCCCCGCCGACGGCACCCGCGACCTCGAACTCACCGAGCTCTGGCGGCGCGGCGGCCTCGAGGACGAGGACGTCATCTTCGGCCTGATCACCGCCGTGCGGACCGACGCCGACGGCACCGTGTACGTCCTGGACAGCCAGCTCTCGGAGATCAAGGTCTTCACGCCCGACGGCGAGCTGAGCGAGATCCTCGGCCGCGAGGGCGACGGCCCCGGCGAGTTCCGCGGCCCGGCCGACATGGCCCTGCTGCCCGATGGCACCCTCGGCGTGCTGCAGGCCTTCCCCGGCCGGGTCGTGCGCCTGAACCGGGACGGCACCGAAGCCGGCAAGTGGACCCTCGGCGATCCGGCCGCGGGCGCCTTCTACATCATGCGGGGCCTGAAGACCGGCGGCGATGTCGTCGTGGCCGGCGGCACCCAGCAGCACATCGACCAGAGCCAGGGCCTGGTCCGGCGGGAGACTTTCCTCAGCAGCCTCGGCGCCGACGGCCTGCGCGACGTGACCTACAGCTCGCGCACCTTCGAGCTGAAGTTCCAGGAGCTGCGCTTCGACGAGAAGGACATCGTCGACGGGGCCGACCAGCGCTACGACGTGGGCCCGGACGGCCGCGTCGTCGTCGCCATCCCGCGCAACGGCTACGAGGTGTCGGTCTTCGCCCCGGACGGGACCCTCGAGCGGGTCTTCACCCGCGAGTACGACCCCTGGGTGCGGGACGCCCGCGCCGAAGGCATCTGGCGGCGCATCATGGAGGGCATCCAGGCGCAGCAGCCGGGCCAGGCCCCCGTGAGCTGGGAGCAGACCGAGCCCGACGTGGAGAACGTGCGCGTGGCCGCCGACGGGCGCACGTGGATCCTGACCAGCCGCGGCATGTGGACGCCTCCGGCGGGGGTCTTCGCCCGCTACGACGTGTTCAGCCCCGCGGGGAACTTCGTCGAGCAGGTCGATGTGCGCTGCGAAGGCGACCCCACCAGCGATGTGCTGATCTGGGCCGGACCGGACCGCGTGCTGCGGGTGACCGGCTTCTGGGGCGCCATCCTGTCGCGCTTCGGCGGCGGCGCCGGCGCGGGCGACGACGAGACCGAGGCCGAGCCCATGTCCATCGTGTGCTACGAGTACCGTTAGGGAGGACGACGCCCATGAACCGCATTCCGTCCCGCCTCGTGACCGCCGCGGGTCTGGCCCTCGTCCTGGCCGCCGGCGGTGTCCGGGCAGCCGTGCCCGAGGTGGCCAACGGCCCGACGCCGCGTGACGGCGCCGAGACCCTCCCCCTGGAGGAACTGTGGCGCGTCGGCGGCCCCGACGACGAGGAGAACCTGCTCGGCGTGGTGGGCGGCGTGCTCGCCGACGACGACGGCAACGTCTACCTGCTCGACCTGCAACTGGTCGAGGTCCAGGTCTTCGACGCCGAGGGCACGTTCACGCGCTCGCTGGGCCAGCGCGGCGACGGCCCCGGCGAACTGCGCTTCGTGGTCGACGCCCTGTTCATGCCCGACGGCTCCCTGGGCCTGGTGCAGCCGTTTCCCGGCAAGATCGTCAAGGTGGGCCTGGACGGCGTGCCCGCGGGCGAGGTGCGGCCGGGCGGCGACCCCACCAACGGCGGGTTCTTCGCCGTGCGCAGCGCCGCCTCGCGGGGCGGCGAGATCGTCCTGAGCGGCACGCGCATCGTGCGCGGCGAGGGCACGGCGACCATGACCCACTTCGTCGATCACCTCGGCCCCGAAGCCGTGGCCGGGCATCCTCTCCTGGAGAAGACCAACGTGCGCGACTTCGCCAATCGCCGCGTGGTCGAGAGCGACGAGTACTTTCCCCACGGCAACGAATGGGATCTCGGTCCGGACGGCCGCGTGGCCCTGGTGCCCGAGCGGGACGCCTACCGCGTCGCGATCTTCGGTGCCGACGGGGCCGCGCAGATGGCCGTGACCCGGCGGGTCGCGCCCCTGCAGCGCTCGGCCGCCGACAAGGAGGAGGCCAAGGCCGGCCTGATGCCGTGGCGCCGGCGCGGCCGCGAACAGCTGACGATCGAGGTCGAGGACACCGCCCCCGCCATCCAGCGCGTGCGCTGGGGCGACGACGGCCGCCTGTGGGTGCTGCCCGCCCGCGGCACGCGCGAACAGCCGGCCGGGGTGCACTCGACCTGGGACGTCTTCACGCCCGACGGGGTCTTCGAGCGCCAGGTGGCCTTCGCCTGCGACGCCGACGGCGAGCAGGACGCCATCTTCTTCCCGGGCGGCGACCTCGTGGTCGTGGTCAAGCAGTTCAAGGAGGCCCTGCGGGCCTTCCAGGGCCGGGCCGGCGCCGACGACGCCGAGGTCGACGAGTCGACCGAACCGAGCCCGCTCGAAGTCGTCTGCTACCGGCTGGCGCCGGGGGTGGCCGCACCGCGGGAATAGACCCGGGCCGCGCGTCCGGACCGACAAGGGGGAATTTCCATGCACCGCTCCGCACCGCCGCGGGCCGGCGCCGCCGGCAGGCCGGCGCGCCGCGCCCTCACCTCCATCCGTAACCTGGTGCTCGCAGTCGGGGTCCTAGGGGCCACGACCGCCCGGGGCGAAGTCCCCGTGGTCGCCAACGGGCCCGAACCGCGCGACGGCGTCGAGACCCTCGTCCTGGCCGAGCAGTGGCGCGTGGGCGGCCCGGGCGACGATGACGCGCTGATCGGGGTCGTGGGCCGGGTCCTCGCCGACGACGAGGGCCGCGTCTACGTGCTCGACATGCAGCAGATCGAGGTGCAGGTCTACGACCGGGACGGGCGCTGCGTGCAGCGGCTCGGCCGCCGCGGCGACGGCCCGGGCGAGCTGAACCTGCTGATCGACGCCGTCCGCCTCGGCGACGGGACGGTCGGCCTGGTGCAACCCTTTCCCGGCAGGATCGTCCTGGTGGATTCGGCCGGCGACCCGGCGGGCGAGATCCCGGCGGGGGACCCGACCACCGGCGGGTTCGCCTTCCTGGTCGCGGCCGCCTCGCGGGGCGGACTGGCGGTCGTGGTCGGCACCCGCATGACCATCCAGGGCGGCACGGGCGTTGCGACCAGCTTCGTCGACCGCGTGGTCGGCGACCGGCTCAGCGGCTCTCCGCTGCTGGAGACCACGCGCCCAGTCGGCCAGACGGATTCGGCACCCGGCGATGTCCACCTGCCGGTCGGCGGACAGTTCGACATCGACCGTGATGGCCGGGTCGCGATGCTGGCCGACCGCGACGAGTACCGGATCGACGTCTACGGGCCGGACGACGTCCGGCAGTTCACCGTGACCCGGGAGGCCGAGCCGCTGCTCCTGACGGAGGCGGAGAAGGCGGCCATCGCCGGGCGGCTGGCGCCGACTCCGGGCGCGCGCGGCAACCGGCAGGAGTTTCGTGTCCCGGATGTGGCCGCGGCCGTGCAGAAGCTGCACTGGAGCGACGCCGGCGAGCTCTGGGTGCTGCCGGCCCACGGCACGCGCGACCAGCCGCCGGGCGTCCACTCGACCTGGGACGTCTTCACGCCGGACGGCGTGTTCGCGCGCCGGGTGCGCGTCGCCTGCGACGCGGACCCGGAGCGGGACGAGGTCCACTTCCCCGGCGGTGACCTGGTGGTCATCGTCACGAACGCCGAAGACGCGATGGACTCGTACTTCGGCAACCTCCTCGGGGCCGCCGACGGCGCCGCGGCGACAGAGAATGACGACGACCTGCTGCAGATCGTCTGCTACCGGCCGGTGCCCCCCGGGACGCCCGCCAAACCCTAGCCTCGGGCCGGGCGACTCCGGCCGGAGGGAACCGGAGGATCGCCCATGTCGAAGCTCGCCAGCCGCCTCGCCCCCGCCGTGATCGCCCTGGCCGCCGCCCTGCCGGCGGCCGGCGCGCCCCCCGCCGTCACGAACCCCGCCACGCCGCGCGACGGCGTGGTCGTCGCCCCCCTCGTCGAGCAGTGGCGCGCCGGGGGCGAGGACGACGACGTCTTTTTCGGCAACATCGGCGCGGTGCGCACCGACGCGGAAGGCAACGTCCTGCTGCTCGACTCCCAGCTCTCCGAGGTGCATCGCATCTCGCCGACGGGCGACCACCTCGGGGTCATCGGCGCCGAGGGCGATGGCCCCGGCGAGGTGCGGCGCCCCAACGACATGTTCGTCACCGCCGACGGCACCGTGTGCCTGCTGCAGGGCTTCCCCGGCCGCGTGGTGATGCTCCATCCGGACGGCACGCCCGCCGGCGAGACCACCTACAAGCAGGCGGCCGACGCCCAGAGCCAGTTCGCCGTGATGGTGCGCGGGCTGGCCCTTCCGGACGGCATGGTCCTGGCGGGCATCCGCATGAGCTTCGGCGGCGGCGGCACCAGCCGGCAGGAGTACTTCCTGGCCCGCTGCGACGGCGCGGCCCTGCAGCGGAGCGAGCTCCTGATGAAGGAGCACACCATCGACTACAGCGACTTCGCCCTCGACGAGCTCGGCATGGACTTCGTCTGGAGCCGGATCGCCGTGCTGCCGGACGGCCGCGTCGTGGTGGCCCCTGCGCGCAACGAGATGAGCTTCACGGTGCATGCGCCCGACGGCACGCCGCAGCTCACCTTCGGCCGCCCCTGCCCGCCCCGCACCCGCACCGCCGACGAGAGCGCCCAGGCCCGACGGATCATCGAGGCGGTGGGGGCCAACTACCCCACGCCCCCGCGCCACATCACCATCGAGGACACGCCGCCGGCCGTGGGCGGCCTGTGGGCCACCGCCGACGGGCGCGTGTGGGTGCAACCGGGCGGCCACCAGACCGACCTGCCCGACGGCACCTGGGTGCGTCTGGACGTGTACGGTCCGGACGGCGTCTTCCGGCGCCAGGTGGCCCTCGCGGGCGACCATGACGCCACCCGGGACGGCCTGCACATCCTGCCGGACGGACGGATCGTGGTGGTCACGGGCAGCCTCGACGCCTTCCTGAGCCAGCAGGCCGTGGCCGGCGACGCCGAGGCGGCCGAGACCGCGCCCCTCGAAGTGATCTGCTACGCCCCCGTGCCGTGAGCCCCCCGCGGGCCCAACGGCTTGTGAACAAATGCAAATCCGGGGAAAAGGGCTGCAACAGAGGCCCCATCATGGCGTATGATGCCCCGTGACCCGACGTGTCCGCCGGCTCGCCCCGGCGGACGCTTCGTGTGAATGAGACCCGGTCCGGCCGGGTACGACCCGACGACACCGCCCTCCCGCACGCTCCCGAAAGGCCGATCATGCGCGCACCCCTGTCCGCCGTCCGCCGCACCCTGCCGGTGCTCCCGCTGCTGCTCGTTCTCCTGCTGGCCCTCGGGGGCTGCCTCGGCGGCGGCGGCGGCGATGGCAATGGCGCCGACTCCACCGCCGTGGCCGCCGCCGACACGAGCGGCGCCGACGCCGCGGACGGCGAGGAAGGCGAGGAGGCCGCCAAGAAGGAGAAGTCGATCAAGGTGAACGTGGGCACGGTGCGGCGGGGCGACCTGGTGCTGCCGGTGTACGCCGACGGCGCCATCCGCACGCCCAAGACGGTGAGCGTCCGCACCAAGGTGGGCGGCGAGCTGATCGCCGTCTCGGTGCAGGACGGCGACCGGGTGCGCAAGGGGCAGGTCATCGCGCGCATCGATCCCCGCGAATACGAGATCGCCCTCGAGGAGAGCCGCTACCGGCACCTGCAGGCCCTGAGCCAGATGGCCGCCGAGGCCGACACCTTCGCCGTGAACACCGAGGCCGTGGCCGCCTTCCGCGCCGGGCGCGACGAGTTGGAGAAGGCCCAGGCCCGGGGCACGATCACCCGCGAGGAGTACCAGACCCGCATCCTGCAGCTGGAGATGGACTCGCTGCAGAAGGGCGCCTTCCGCGACGCCGTCTTCGCCCAGCGCACGGGCCTGGCGGAGGCGCGCATGGCCGAGGAGCGCGCCCGCCTGAACCTCGAGTACACGGAGATCCGGGCCCCCTTCGCCGGCGTGGTGCAGGGCCTGACCATGGTCGCCGGCCAGAACCTCTCGGTGGGCGAGGCCGTGTGCACCCTCTTCAACAACGACAAGCTCGAGGCGGCGGTGAACGTGCTCGAGGCCGACCTGGGCAACCTCATGGAGGGGCGTCCGGTGCTGCTGGCCGTGCCCGCCACGGGCGACACCCTCAAGGTGGCCGTCGACGTCATCAGCCCGACCCTCGACCAGACGACCCGCACCTGCGAGGTCCTCGTCCGCTTCGACAACCCCGACGGCCGCCTGCGACCGGGCATGTTCGTGCGGGCCGAGATCGCCGGCATCGTCTTCCCGGACAAGCTGCTGGCCCCCAAGGAGGCGCTGCTGATCCGCGACGACCGGCCGCTGGTGTTCAAGCGCGACGGCGACCGCGCCCTGTGGCACTACGTCGACGTCGGGCTGCAGAACGACGACTGGGTCGAGATCCTGCGCGTGCATTCGGGCGGCACCCTCGCCCCCGGCGACCAGGTCGTGGTGTCGGACCACCTGACCCTCGCCCACGAGGCCAAGATCAAGGTCGGCAAGACCGTCGCGCCCCACGACAAGTGGGACTTCGCCGGGTCGGCGCTGGCCCAGGAAGGCGCGGCCCGATGATCATCCAGACCGCCGTCCGGCGTCCGGTCGCGATCCTGATGCTCTTCGCGGGCCTGGTGCTGATCGGGTTCCAGGCCCGGCAGCGCCTGGCCGTCGACCTGCTGCCCGCCATCAACTACCCGAACCTGACGGTGATCACCAACTACACCGACACGCCCGCCGACGACATGACGCGGCTGGTGACCCAGCCGCTCGAGGAGGTCATCACCGGCCTGGCGGGCGTGCGGCGCGTGATCTCGAAGACCCGCGAGGGCGTCTCGACCATCACCGTGCAGTACGAGTGGGGCACGGAGATGGACTTCGCCAACCTGCACCTGCGGGAGGCCATCGACCGCGTCGCCTACCAGGACGACTTCCCCGAGGCCGCCGACCGGCCCCTGATCCTGCGCTGGGACCCGAGCGCGCGGCCCATTGCCATCCTGGTGCTGCACGGCGACGACCCCATGGCCCGCATGACGGAATTCGCCCGCGAGGTGGTCAAGCCGGCCCTCGAGCAGATCAACGGCATCAGCCAGGCCGAGGTGATCGGCGGCGCCGAGCGGGAGATCCTGGTGCGGCCCGACTTCGACCGGCTGCGCCTGTACAACCTCACGATGGAGGACCTGGCCCAGGCCCTGCGCGTGGCCAACATCAGCTTCCCGGGCGGGCGCATCCGCAAGGGGCCGCTGCACCTGCCCCTGCGCATCCTCGGCGAATTCGAGAACCTCGACGAGATCCGCCAGACCGAGATCCCCGCCGCCGGGCCGGGCATCACCATCGGCGACGTGGCCAAGGTGCTCGACACAACCAAGGATCCCGAGGGCTTCACCCTCGACGGCAACGAGGAGGTGGTCTCGCTGCACCTGTACAAGGAGGTGGGCGAGAACACCATCGAGACCACGGCCGAGGTGGACAAGGTGCTCGGCATCCTCAAGGGCCAGTACGGCGACCTGGACTACCGCTTCATCTACCGCGACGCCGACTTCGTGGCCGAGAGCTTCCGCGGCATGCAGGACTCGCTGCTGTACGGCTCGGGCCTGGCCTTCCTCGTGCTCTTCCTGTTCCTGATGGACTGGCGCAGCCCCATCGTCGTGGGCCTGGCGATCCCGGTCTCGATCATGACCACCTTCGCCTTCCTCTACTTCGCCGACGTGGGCCTGAACCTGATGTCGCTGGGCGGCCTCTCGCTGGCGGCGGGTATGCTCGTGGACAACTCCATCGTGGTGCTGGAGAACATCAACCGGCACCTGCGCAAGGCCCGCGACACCGGGCGCGACGTCGCCGAGGTGTGCGCGACGGCGGCGGCCGAGGTGGCCTCGCCGGTCATCGCCGCCACCCTGACCACGGTGGCCGTGTTCTTCCCGGTGATCTACGTGCCGGGCATCGCCGGCGAGTTCTTCCGCGACCAGGCCCTGACGGTGACCATCTCGCTGATCGTGTCGATCTTCGCGGCGCTGCTGCTGCAGCCCATGCTCTCGGCCCACATCCTGAAGGTGCCCGGCGACCGGCCGGCGGCGGTCTTCCGGCCCTTCGACAACGGGTTCAACGCGGTGGCGCGCGTCTACCACGGGCTGCTCGAGCGGGTGCTGAGCCACAAGACCCCCTTCCTGGTCGTGCTCGTGCTGGCCCTGGTCGGCGGGGCCTGGGTGGGCACCCACATGCGCCTGAGCTTCATGCCCGACCGCACCCAGGGCGACTTCACCCTGGCCATGGAGCTGCCCGCCGGCACGCCCCTGGAGATGACCGACGAACTGGCCAGCGACCTGGCCGCGGCGCTGGTGCCCATGCCCGAGGTGGCGACGGTGTACACCCAGGTCGGCGTCACCGAGAAGACCCTGGCCAGCCTGAAGGAGTACAGCGCGGCCAACACCGCGCGCATCCGGGTGATGCTGCACCCCTCGCGCCACGGGCGCCAGGACATGGAGCACGTGAAGGCGCGCCTGCAGCCCCGGCTCGACGCGATCACGGGCGGCGTCTTCGTGTACAGCGAGGAGGGCGTCGGCCTGCGGGAGATCCTGGCCAGCGGCGAGTCGGCCTTCACCCTGGGCATCGTGGCCGAGAAGGGCGAGGACGCCCGCGTGATGGCCGAGAACCTGCTGCCCCGCCTGCGTGCGATCCCGGGCCTGCAGGACGTCGAGATGGATCGCGTGCTGGGCAACCCCACCGTCGAGGTGACGGTCGACCGCGAGAAGGCCCTGCGCTTCGGACTCGAGCCGGAGGCCCTGGCCCGCGAGCTGCGGAACCGCATCCAGGGCACCGTGGCCACGACCTACAACGAGATCGAGCAGCGCATCGACATCGCCGTGCGCCTGCCGCGCGACCAGCGCTACGACCTGTCGACGGTGCTGGCGTCGCCGGTCGCCGTCGGCGAGGGCAAGACCGTCCCCCTGGGCAGCTTCGTGATCCAGGAGACCGGCACGCCGGTGCGCGAGATCGTGCGGCGCGACCAGCGCCGGCAGATCACCATCGCCGGCGACGTGAACGGGCGCAGCATGGCCGAGATCTGGCAGGACGTGGACGCGCTGCTGGCGGGCATCGACACCGGCGAAGGCCTGGCCTTCGTCACCGGCGGCGAGCAGGAGGAGATCAACAGCTCGTTCCGCGACCTGGGCTTCGCCCTGCTGCTGAGCGGCCTGCTGGTCTACATGATCCTGGCCGCCCAGTTCGAGAGCTTCCTCGACCCGCTGATCATCTCGGCGGTGCTGCCGGTGGGCATCACGGGCGCCTTCTTCACCCTGGCCCTGACGGGTCAGAGCCTGAACATCATCTCGCTGATCGGCCTGATCGCCCTGCTGGGCATCGCGGTCAACGACGCCATCGTGAAGGTGGCCACGATCCGGCGCCTGCGCGCCGACGGCCTGCCGGGACGGGCGGCGATCCTGGCCGCGAGCGAACTGCGCTTCCGGCCCATCCTGATGACCACCGTCACCACGGTGCTGGCCATGGTCCCCATGGGGCTCGGCCTGGGCACCGGCGAGCAGATGCAGCGGCCCCTGGCGATCACGATCATCGGCGGCCTGAGCATCGCCACCCTGTTGACGCTCTTCCTGACGCCGGTGGTGTACGAGGCCCTGCACCGGCGCACGGACAAGGACTACGAGACGGGCTCCGCCCCCGACGGCACCGCCGTCGCGGTCGACGCCTAGGACGACGCCTCCCCGACCGAGGAGACGCAGACGATGATCCGATTCGCCGTCGACCACCCCGTGGCGACGTGGATGCTCTTCACGGCCCTGATCGTGACGGGCGTCTACGCCGTGCCGAAGCTCAACATCGAGGCGATGCCCGAGACCGAGCTGCCCGAGCTGAGCATCGTCACGTCCTGGAACGGGGCCTCCCCCAGCGCCATCCAGCGGTCGATCACCCTGCCCATCGAGGAAGCCGTCGCGGGTTGCCACGGCGTCGAGGACCTGGACAGCCAGTCCCGCCACGGCCAGAGCACCGTGACGGCCAAGTTCAAGCGCGGCACGAACATGGAATTCGCGAGGCTCGAGCTGAGCGAGCGGCTCGGCTCGGTGCGGCGCAGCCTGCCGGCCCAGGCCAGCCAGCCCTTCATCCGGCCGTTCGTGCCCGAGGAGCTGCGCACCGAGGAGTTCTTCTCGGTGAGCCTGATCTCGCCCCTGAGCATGAACGACCTGCGCGACCGGGCCGAGACCTGGATCGTGCCCCGCTTCCTGTCGATTCCCGGCGTGGCCGACGCCGAGCTGCGCGGCGGGGCCCGGCCCCTGGTGCGGGTGCTGCTCGACCTCGAGCTCATGGAGCGCTACGGCCTGACCGCCGACGGCATCGCCTCGCGCCTGGACGCCCTGGACGACATCGTGCCCGCGGGGCCGGTGCGCGAGAGCGGTCGCGAGCTGACGGTCAGCGTGCGCGACTCGGTCTCGGTGGCCCGCCTGGAGAACACGGTGCTGCGCACCATCGGCGGCCAGCCGGTGCTGCTGCGCCACGTGGCCAAGGTGAAGCGCGACTTCGAGGACATCGCCTACTACAGCCGCATCGGCGGCGAGAACGTGATCACGCTGCTGATCACCAAGCGCAGCGGCCAGAACTCCATCGCCGTGAGCCGGCGCCTGCGCGGCGAGCTGCCGGCCATCGAGGCCGAGGCGCCGTTCCCGGTGAGCTTCGAGGTCGACCAGGACGAGGGCGAGGACCTCGAGGAGAAGCTCGAGGAGCTGGTGATCCGCTCGCTGGTGATCCTGGGTCTGCTGTTCATCATGCTCGCCGTCGCCCTCAAGCAGGTGCGGCTGACGGCCATCGTGATCTTCTCGATCCTCCTGGCCATCGTGATCTGCCTGTCGCTGTTCTACTTCTTCGGCGTGTCGGTGAACTTCATCACCATCAGCGGACTGACGGTGTGCTTCGGCATGCTGCTGGACAACTCGATCCTCGTGCTCGACGCCATCCACCGCCGCCTGAGCGGCAACTACCAGGGCGACGCGCGGCAGGCCCTGATCCGCGGCACCCGCGAGGTGGCCTTCCCGATCATGGCCACGACCCTGACCACGGTGGTCGCCTTCCTCTCGTTCATCTTCATGACCGACCGCCTGTCGCTCTTCTACGTGCCCCTGGCCGTGAGCGTGGGCATCGCCATGCTGGCCTCGATCTTCGTGGCCTTCGCCTGGATCCCGGTGGCGCTGCGCGGCCCGGCCGAGAAGGAGATGCGCCACACGCGCGCCGCCGACGACGAGTTCGGCCTCGCGGGCTGGGCCATGCTGTGGCGCTGGAGCCTGGCATCGGTGCTGCTGGCGGCGGCGGTCTTCGGCGGCCTCTGGCTGTGGAAGGGCGAGTTCGAGGCCATGGATCTCTGGCCGTGGGTCGCGGGCGCGGGCGGACTGCTGGTGGCCGTGGGCTTCTTCGTCAGCTACGTCGACACGCTGACGCGCATCCACACCCGCTTCTGGCTGTACCCGTTCGTGATCGTCTTCGGGCTCTTCGTCGGCACCTTCTTCGTGTTCAAGGACAAGGTGCGCACCGGCGGCTTCTGGCGCCCCCAGACCCAGGAGCAGATCGTCGTCTTCCTCGAGCGCCCGGTGGGCACCGACGTGAAGCTCTCGAGCGAGACCATCAAGCTCTTCGAGGACGAGGTGCTGCCCATCCCCGAGGGGGTGCACATGCGCAGCGGGGCGTCCGGCAACCGGGCCTGGATGTTCATCGAGTTCGAGGAGGAGATGCTCAAGACCGCCTACCCGGAGATGTACCGCAACCAGGTCATCGTGCTGGCCGAGGAGCTCGGCGGCATGTTCATCTGGATCAACGGGTTCGGCGACCCCTACATGAAGGGCGGCCGCGGCGGCGGCATGAGCAACTCGACCATCCGCCTGACCGGCTACAACAGCAAGGAACTGAAGGAGATCAGCGACGGGGTGCTGGGCCGGCTCGACCGCAACCGGCGCGTGCGCAACGCCCGCCTGACCAGCGGCGACCGCTTCAGCCGCTCGGACACCGACGAGACGGTGGTCATGCTCGACCGGCAGGCCCTGGCCAGCCACCGGCTGAGCATGGCCGAGGTCATGGGGCACATCCGGCGGCTGCTCGGCGTCGAGAACCCCTGGCACATGGTGCTCGACGGCGAGGACCAGCGCCTGATGCTCACCTTCGACGACGCCCAGAGCATCGAGTACGACCAGATCCTGGGCCGCACCATGACCACGAGCCGCGGCCAGAAGGTGCAGCTCGGGCGGCTGATCAGCATCGAGAGCCGGCCCGAGATCTCGTCCATCAACCGGCACGACCAGAAGTACAGCCAGCAGATCAACTGGGAGTACATCGGCACCGACCGCATGCGGCGCCAGTACATCAAGGAGATCATGGCCGGCATGGAACTGCCCTACGGCTACACGGCCGAGGACATGAGCGGCGAGCAGATCACCGAGGACGAGGAGGAGGAGCTCAAGAACACGCTCTGGCTGACGGTCGTGTTCATCTTCATGGCCCTGGCCGCCATGTTCGAGAGCTTCGCCCTGCCCCTGCTGGTGCTGCTGGCGGTGCCCATGGCCCTCGTGGGGGTGGCCGGAATCTTCTGGGGCACCGGGGCCGAGTTCGACTCGTCGGCCAAGATCGGCCTGATCCTCATGTTCGGCATCGTGGTCAACAACGCGATCCTGCTCATCAACCGCTTCCGGCTGCAGGTGCGGGAGATCCTCGAGCAGGAGGACGTCCCCGCCGGCGACGGCGAGGGCCAGGTGCCGCCCAAGCGCCGGCTCGGGGCCTTCGACCTGTGGCGCCTGCCCGGCGAGATGCGCCAGCGCATCCTGCGCACGGCCATCCTCGACGGCACGCGGATCCAGATGCGTTCGATCCTGTTGACCAGCGGCACGACCATTGCCGGATTGCTGCCGTTGCTGTACAAGAAGGATGCGTCCGCGGGCAAGGACATCTGGGAGAACCTGGCGCTGAGCTCCATCGGCGGCCTGGGCAGTTCGACCGTGCTGATCCTGATGGGCATGCCCGCCCTGTACTGGATCTTCACCCGCTGGGGCTGGGGCTTCGCCCGCCTCGGACGCTGGGTGAAGCGCCGGACGGGCCGCGCCGCCGTGAGCGCCGCGCCGGGCGAGGCGGGTCTGGCCGAGTAGGCCGCGGGCCCGCGCCGTCCGGCCCCAACCCGACTGGAGACCGCGTGAACCCCGACATGGATCCCGGCGCCGTCGTCGACCTGCTCTGGAAGGCGAACCGGCTGAAGACCGTGCCCCGCACCGGCTGGGCGCAGAAGGGCGTCGCCGCGCCCGAGACGGTGGCCGCCCACTCCCACGGCGTGGCCCTCGTGGCCCTGCTCCTGCTCGAGATGGTCGACACCCCCTGCGACCGCAGCGACGTGCTCGCCATGGCGGTGCTGCACGACCTGCCCGAAAGCGTCACCGGCGACATGCCCCGCGGCGCCTCGCGGCTGCTGCCGGCGGGCGTGAAGGCCGACGCCGAGCGCGACGCCCTGTCCGAACTGGTCCGTGGCCTCGCCTGCGGCGACGAGTGGCGCACCTGGCAGGAGCAGTACATGGGCAACGACACGCCCGAGGCCCGCCTGGTGAAGGACGCCGACAAGCTCGACCTGCTGCTGCAGTCGCTCTTCTACGAACGCGCCACCGGCAACCGCGAACTGGACGACTACTGGGACTCGGTGCCCGACGCGGCGCTTCACTTCGCGGCCAGCCGCGACCTGGCGGCGGCGCTGCGGGCGAGGCGACCGGACGGCGGCGCGCGATGACCGCGCGCAAGCTGGGCACCTTCTACGGCGTCTACACCCCGACGATCCTCACCATCCTCGGCGTGATCATGTACCTGCGCTTCGGCTGGCTGGTGGGCCACCTGGGCCTCGGGCAGGTGATTCCCATCGTGCTGCTGGCCAACGCCATCACCCTGATCACGACGCTCTCCTTCTCGGCGGTCGCCTCCAACTCCCAGATCGGGGCCGGCGGCGCCTACTTCGTCATCTCACGCAGCCTCGGCATCGAGGTCGGCGGCGCCATCGGACTGCCCCTCTTCCTCTCGCAGGCCTTCTCGGTGACGCTGTACGCCTACGGTCTGGCCGAATCGTTCCGCATCGTCTGGCCCGGCCTGCCCCTGCAGCCGGTGGCCCTGGGGGTCGTCGTGGCGGTCGGCGTGCTGGCGTGGGCCGGGGCCGAGAAGGCGCTGAAGGCCCAGCTGCCGCTGCTGGTCCTGGTGGGCGTCTCGCTGGTCGCCCTGGCGGTCGGCGCCCTGGCGGGCCGCGAGATCGAATCGCTGCCCCTGGGCGGCGGTTCGGGCACGATCGGCTTCTGGGTCGGCTTCGCGGTGTTCTTCCCGGCGGTCACGGGGGTGATGGCGGGCCTGGGCATGTCCGGCGACCTGGCCGACCCCATGAAGTCGCTCCCGCGCGGGGCCTTCGCCGCGGTGGCCACCGGCCTGGTGGTCTACCTGGTGGTGCCGGTGCTGCTGGCCATCGGCGCCACGCCGGACGAACTGCGCGACGAGCCCATGATCTGGGCTCGCATCGCGCCGCTGGGGCCGGTGCTCATCCTGCCCGGGCTGTGGGCGGCCATCTTCTCGTCGGCCCTCGGCTCGATCCTCGGCGCCCCGCGCACCCTGGCGGCCCTGGCCCGCGACGGCCTGGCTCCGGGCGTCTTCGCCCGCCGCCGCGACGACCGGCCCGACCTGACGCCGGCCCTGGTCGGCTCGGTGCTGCTGGCCGTGGCCGCGGTCTTCATCGGCGACCTGAACGCGGTGGCCTCGGTGGTGACGATGTTCTTCCTGACGGTGTACGGCACGGTGAACTTCGTGGCGGCGTTCGAGTCGCTCAGCGGCGACCCGTCGTGGCGGCCGAGCCTGCGCTCGCCGTGGGTCATCAACCTCGCGGGCGGCGTGGCCTGCCTGGCGGTGATGCTGCTGATCAACCCCGGCATCGGGCTGGTGGCCATGGTGGCCGAACTGCTGCTGTGGCTGGGACTGTCCCGCCGCGAGCGCCACGCCGGCTGGGGCGACGCGCGGCGCGGCCTCTACGAGTCGCTGATCCGCTGGACGCTCGTGCGCCTGGCCCAGCACCCCATGACCCCCCGCAACTGGCGCCCCCACATCCTGGTCTTCGTGGACGACATCCGGGCCGAGCTCGACCTGGTGCGCTTCGGCGACTGGTTCAGCCAGGGCCGCGGCGTGGTCACCGTCTGCCGGCTCTTCGTGGGCGACCTGCTCGACGACCGCCGCGACGACCTGCGCGAGACGGCCGCGGACATGCGCCGGATCCTGGCCGAAGAGGGGGTCGTGGCCTTCCCCGAGGCCGACGTGGTGCGCGATCTGGTCGACGGCATCGTGGACGTGGCCCAGGCCAACGGCATCGCGGGCATCTCGAGCAACACGGTGCTGCTCGGCTGGCCCAGCGACCCCGGCCTGCAGGTCGATTTCCTGCGCGCCATGCGGCGGCTCGAGGTGCTGCACAAGTCGCTCATCTTCGCGCGCATCCGGCCGCAGCTGCTGTACCGGCGCGAGGGGGTCGAGCGCCGGGTCGTGATCTGGTGGGGCGGCCTGCAGCGCAACGGCGACCTCCTGCTGCTGCTGACCTACCTGCTGACGCGCAACTCGTCGTGGCGCAACGCCAAGGTCTCGATCATGAGCCTGGCCACCAACGAGCACATGCAGGTCCAGAGCCGGCGCACGCTGGAGCAGCTCGTGGCCGAGATCCGGGTCCAGGCCGACATCCAGGTGCTGGTCAAGGATCCGGACGAGAAGGTGAACGAGATCATCCGGCGGGAGAGCCGCGACGCCGAGGTGGTGATGCTCGGCCTGTCGACCCCCGAGCGGGGCAGCGAAGCCGAGTACGCCGAACGCCTCGAGGCCCTGTCCGAGGGGCTGCCCAACGTCTTCTTCGTCAAGAACGCGAGCCTGTTCGTGGGCGACCTCTTCACGCCCGAGCCGGAGGAGGCCGCCTCTCCCGCGGCCGAGGGCCCGTCCGGCGACTGACCGGCACCGCCCTTCAGGGCCGCGCGCTCGCGGCGTTCCCCACCCGCACCCAGCGCGCGCCGTCGCGCGCCAGCAGTTCCACCCAGCTGTAGCCGAAGGTGAGCGGTGCGGACCCGTCCGGCCCCTCCTGCACCCCCTCCGCCTCGATCTCGCAGGCGAGCCAGGCCAGGCTGCCGTCGGCGGCCACGGTGATGCGGGGCGGAACCACGTCCTCGTAGCGTGCGAAGGTGGTCGTGGCGAGGTAGGGCCCCAGCGCGGCGCCGGTCTCCGCTGACGTCGTTTCGCGAAGGCGACCGCGGCCGGAGACCAGGCCGCGCGGCGCCTCGTCCGCCAGCAGCATCGCCAGGTCGCCCTGGCGGTGGGCGGCCAGCCCGCGTGCGTGGACCCGGGCGATCTCCGCCAGATCGCGCAGGCGCGCGGCGAGGGCCGCCGGCGCGGCGGGTAGCGGGGCGCCCGGCGCCGGCACAAAGGGCAGCACCTCCGTGTAGCGGTAGCGCCAGGCCTGTCCTTCGTGGTGGAACACGGCCGCGGTGGGCAGGTCGTGGCCGAGGACCGGCACCGGTGCGGCGAAGGTCAGGCGCACCTCGCCGCCGCCGAGAGCCGGCGGCAGCGGGCGCACGAGGGTCCCGGGATCGCGGCCTTCAGAGGCCGCCTCCCGGAAGAGGCGCAGCGCGTCGTGGCCGTGCACGTAGTCCGCCATCTCCGGCTCCGCCGAATGCCAGGTGCCCTCGCCGTCGCCCGCGAAGACCCGGCCGCCGCCGTCGACCAGGAGCCGCGTGTCCCCTTCCGGGTGGAACTGTTCGAGGAGGGCCGTGCCGTCGGGCAGGCTCACCAGGACGGTGGTGAAGGCGATGCCGTCCGGCGCGGCCACCTCGGCGCGGGTGGCCAGGGCCCAGGCTTCGCCGGGGCCGGCCCCGGCGACGTCCGGATTCGCGGCGATCAGCAGGGCGAAGGGCAGCAGTGCGAGGGATCGGCCCATGGGAACCTCCGGATAGGCGGACAAGGGGGACGGGCACAAGATAGGGCCACGGGAAGGACTCGTCCCGCACCGGGCCGCCCTCGCCGCCGCCACAGGTGGCCGCCTTCACCACGGGCTGCTAACCTGACGCTCGTCCCGGATGCAGACCGGAAGGACGTTCACGTGGCCGAGACTACGAAGCCGTCGATCCCGCACCCGCAGGCTGCGGCCGCCCGGGCCGTCCCCGCGCTGGTGCTGCTGTTCCTGCTGGTCGGCCCGGCGGCGGTCCGCGGCGTCACCTGGCACGTGGACCCGGCCGCCGCGTCCGGCGGGGACGGCACCGCCGCCGCACCGTTCCGCGTCGCCGCCGCCGGCATGGCCGCCGCCGCCGCAGGCGATACGGTGCGGCTCGCGGCCGGGACCCACACGGGCACCGTGCCCCTGACGGTGTACGGCGCGCCGCGGCGGGCGCTGCTCGACCTGGTCGACGGCGTCACCGTGCGCGGAGCCGGTCGCGGCGCCACGTTCCTGCGCGCCCTGCCGGCGGACACCCTCACGTTCGGCATCAGCGGCGAGGCCGTCGGGCCCGGCACGAGCGTCGCCGACCTGACGGTCGACGGCGCCTGCTTCCACGCGGTGAACCTGCGGCGGGCCGCTCCCGCCCTCGCGCGGCTCGACCTGGCCAACGACCTGGTCGGGGCCAGCAGCGTGGCCTGCGACGTCCGCGACGCCAGCTTTCCCACCCTGACCGACGTCGCTTTCGCCGGCGGCCACACGGCCCTCGTGGTCGAGTTCGGCAGCGGCGGCACCTTCACCGACTGCCGGCTGGACATCCGGCCGCACATGGGCCTGATCTGCAACGATGCGACGCCGACCTTCGTGCGCTGCGACTTCGCCGGCGCCGGGCGCACGGTCCTCATGCTCACGGCCGGCTCGGCACCCGTCCTGCGCGACTGCACCCTGGCCGACGGCGGGCAGTGGGCGGTCTTCGTCATCGGCTACGCGCCGGGCAGCACGGTCGACCTCAGCGGCAACACCTGGTTCAGTCGCGATCCCGCGGTGCTGGCCACCCGCATCCGGGATGCCGCCGACGATCCGGCCCTCGGGGCGACCGTGATCGTGCTGCCGTTCGCCGACGGGGAGGTCGGCACGGAGACCACCCGCTTCGGCGACCTCAAGGCCCGCTTCCGCTGAAAACCCGTTTTTGCGGGGCAGCCAGCGATTCATGGTGGCGGAACCTGTTTGCGAGTATCATTTTCAGCATGCAGGGACCGGATCCGACCGGACGGGCGGAACTCGTCGCCCGCCCGCCGCGGCCCCTTGCCCAACGATCCCGCCAGGGCGGGGCCAACCGGAGCCATGAAACCGGACAACATGAATAATCCCAACATTTTGAGCCTGTCCTATGCGGACAGGCTTTGGCAATCGTGGCAGGAGGATCCCGCCTCGGTTTCGCCCGAATGGCAGACCTGGTTCGCGGCCCTCGATCAGGGCGCGGCGGCCGGGGTGCCCTTTCCGGGCGCCGCCAGCGACCGCGACCTGGCCGACCAGAACAAGGTCGACCAGCTCGTGCGCAACTACCGCGTCCGCGGCCACCGCATCGCGAAGCTCGATCCCCTGTCCGAGCCCGGCGGCTCGCCGCCCGAGCTCACCCTGGCCTACTACGGCTTCACCGACGCCGATCTGGACCGCAGCTTCTCCGCCGGCAGCCTCGCCCCCGGCGAGATGCTCACCCTGCGCGAGATCGAGCGTCGCCTGAAGGCCACCTACTCCCGCTTCATCGGCGTGCAGTACATGCACATCGACGACCTGGCGGTGCGCGAGTGGCTCCAGTCGCGCATGGAGTCGAGCGAGAACCGCATCGACCTGCACCCGGAGGTGCAGAAGCGGATCCTGCAGCGGCTCATCGACGCGGAGATCTTCGAGGAGTTCATCCAGAACAAGTACCTCGGGGCGAAGCGCTTCAGCCTCGAGGGCGGCGAGACCATGATCCCGCTGCTGGACATGGCCATCGAGCACGCCGGCCAGCAGGGCGTCGAGAAGATCGTCATCGGCATGGCCCACCGCGGCCGCCTGAACGTGCTGGCCAACATCATGCAGATGAGCCCGCGCGAGATCTTCCAGAAGTTCGAGGACGCCGACGCCGAGACCTTCCTCGGCCACGGCGACGTGAAGTACCACCTCGGCCACCACTCGGACTGGGTCACGCGCCAGGGCGACGTGGTGCACCTGTCGCTGTGCTTCAATCCCAGCCACCTGGAGTTCGTCTCGCCGGTGGCCCTCGGCCGGGTGCGCGCGCGGCAGGAGCGCATCGGCGACGAGGCCCACGAGAAGAGCATGGCCCTGCTGCTGCACGGCGACGCCGCCTTCGCCGGCCAGGGCGTCACCCAGGAGACGCTGAACCTGTCCCAGCTCGGCGGGTACGCCACCGGCGGCACCCTGCACGTGATCGTGAACAACCAGATCGGGTTCACCACCGACCCGGAACAGGGCCGCTCGACGCGCTACGCCACCGACGTGGCCAAGATGCTGCAGGCCCCGATCTTCCACGTGAACGGCGAGGATCCCGAGGCGGTCGCGCAGGTCGTCAGCCTGGCCCTGGACTACCGGCGCGAGTACCGCCGCGACGTCTTCATCGACATGTACTGCTACCGCCGCCGCGGCCACAACGAGACCGACGAGCCCGCCTTCACCCAGCCGCTGCTCTACAAGGCGATCGGCAAGCGCGACACGGTGCGCGAGGGCTACCTGAAACGCCTGACCGGCGAGGGCGAACTGACCCGCGAGCAGGCCGACGGCATGATCGTCGCCCGGCGCCAGCGGCTGCAGGAGATCCTCGACGAGGTCCGCGAGGCGGGCCCGCCGGAGGGCTCGGTGCAGCGCAAGCGCGTGCTCGGCCCCGTCTGGAAGGAGTACATGGGCGGCTCGGAGCCGGGCGGCCCGCCCGTGCTGACCGGCGTGGCGCGCGACCGCCTGGTGCGGATCCTCGCGCACATCGGCACGGCGCCCGAGGGGTTCTCCCCCCACCGCAAGATCGTCAAGCTGCTCGAGCAGCGGCGGCAGATGGCGGCGGGCGAGAAGCCCGTCGACTGGGCCGCCGCCGAGGCCCTGGCCTATGGGTCCCTGGCCCTGGAGGGGCATCCGGTCCGCCTGAGCGGGCAGGACAGCCAGCGCGGCACCTTCAGCCACCGCCACTCGGTGCTGCACGATGTCGAGAACGGTTCGGTCTACGCCCCGCTGCAGCACCTCGCGCCGGACCAGGCGGCCGTGTGCACCCTGAACAGCCCCCTGTCCGAGGTGGCGGTGCTCGCGTTCGAGTACGGCTACAGCCTCACCTACCCCGAGGCGCTGGTCATGTGGGAGGCCCAGTTCGGCGACTTCAACAACGTCGCCCAGCCCATCATCGACCAGTTCATCGCCACCGCCGAGGGCAAGTGGGGCATGCTGAGCGGCCTGGTGATGCTCCTGCCCCACGGCTTCGAGGGCATGGGCCCCGAGCACAGCAGCGCCCGCGTCGAGCGGTTCATGCAGCTGGCCTCGGAGGACAACATCCAGATCGCCAACCCGACCACCCCCGCCCAGCTCTTCCACCTGCTGCGGCGCCAGGTCTGGCGGCACTGGCGCAAGCCGCTGGTCGTGTTCACGCCCAAGTCGCTGCTGCGCCATCCGGACTGCGTGTCGTCCCTGGACGACCTGGCCGAGGGCGCCTTCGCCCCGGTGCTCGCCGATCCGGACGGCCCCGCGCCGGAGCGGACCGAGCGCGTGCTCCTCTGCAGCGGCAAGATCTACTACGAGCTGGTCGAGGAGCGGAAGCGCCTCGGCCGGGACGACGTGGCCATCGTGCGCCTCGAGCAGCCCTATCCCGTGCCGGCCAGCGCGCTGGTCGGGGTGATCGGCCGCTACGGCGCCGACACGCCGCTGATCTGGGTGCAGGAGGAGCCGGCCAACATGGGCGTCTGGCCCTACCTGCGCTACCGGTTCGGCGAGCGCCTGCTCGGCCGCACCCTGCTGGGCGCCTGCCGCGCCGAGGCGCCGAGTCCGGCCACCGGCTCGGCCGCCAGCCACCGCCTCGAACTCTGCCTGCTGCTCGAGCGGGTCTACGGTCCGCTGGTGGACCTGGCCCCCGGGCGGCACCCCTGGAACGACCACGAAGAAAGGAAGACCCAATGCCGGTCGACGTGACGGTGCCCGACCTCGGCGAATCGATCACCGAGGTGGAAGTGGCCGCCCTGCTCAAGCGCAAGGGCGACGCCGTGGCCATGGACGAGCCGCTGATCGAGCTCGAATCGGACAAGGCCACCGTCGAGGTGCCCGCCCCCGTGGGCGGCCGGCTGGTGGAGGTCCTGGTCAGCGAGGGCGACGTGCTCAAGGTGGGCGACGTGGTGGCCCGCATCGCCGAGGGCGAGGGCGCCGCGCCCGACGCCGGCGGCGA
>JAGRNP010000043.1 GCA_020440705.1 bacterium
TCGTGCCACCGGCGGGGCGCCGCGCCGCGTCCGGCCGCGAGGCGCTCGCGCACCCGGCGCAGCACGCGCACCGGACCCGACTCCGCCACGTACCAGCCCCGCGGCCGGATCTCGGCGCCGAGGTACTTCTTGAATCCCTCGAGGGAATGCACGCCGCCGCTGGCGCCGATGTCGAGCCAGGCCGCCCCGCGGCGGCAGGCCTCCTGCACGTCGCCCCAGAAGCAGAGGGTGCCCGGGAAGTGGCTGCGGGCGAAGGCCGGATCGGTGACTCCGTTCCAGGCGAAGACCCGCTCGCCGTGATGCAGGCAGAGGTGGCCGCCGATGACGCGGCCCTCGAGCCGCACGCAGGTGAAGAAGACGCGGTCGTCGGGATCGCGGAGCAGGTCCTGCAGGCGGCCGAGGGGCACGGGCGGCAGGCCCCAGTGGGCGCTGGCCGCCACGTGGAGCGGGTGGTAGGCCGCGACGAGGTCCGGGTCGCGGGTGACGACGACCTCGGCGCCCCGCTTGAGGCCGCGGTTGCGCTCGTTCCGCTTGGTGTTGTTCCAGCAGTCCTTCGCCACCGCTTCGGCGCCGCCGGCGAGCGGGATCATGGCCGTGGGCGAGTCGTGCCGGATCCAGTTCCCGGCGCCGGCCAGCCGCGCCCCGAAGCGCGCCTCGCTGCCGGGATTCAGGGCGAAGGTGGCGGCGCTCCATCCCCCCCGGCGCCGCCCCGCGAAGGCCGCGACCAGCGCGTCGAAGACCGCGTCGCGCCGGGTGGCCGGCAGGTCGTCACGCACGAGGGGGCCGCCGCTCGTCCCGTCGAGGCTGCTGTCGAGCCGCTGCACCCGGACGAGTCCGCCGGCCAGGCGCCGTGGACCCCCGACCGCGACGAGCCCCCCCACCAGGCGCCCCGCGCTGCGGGCCGTCAGCCACAGGGGCGCGGCCCCCGGCTGGTGGGCGCAGGCGCAGCGCTGCCAATGGGTGGTGTGGGAGTAGTCGGCGTCGGCGCACGCCGCCAGCAGATCCCCCCAGCCGTCGGGCTCGGCCGCGCCGGCCGTGACGTCGACGGCGGGGGTGGATCCGCGGGCGGTGTCGATCATCTGACCACCGAGAGGGGGAAGGCCTGCGCCATGCCGTCGACGACGACCCGCACGAGGTACATGCCGGTGGTCACGTCCTGGCCGACCCGGTTGATGCCGGTCCAGAAGCCCTCGCCGGGCGCCACGTCCTCGGCCTGGTACACGAGCTGACCCTCGAGGTTGTAGATCTCGACCCGGGCCGTGACGTCGCCGTCGAGGCCGCCGAGCTTCAGGCCGCCGTCGACCTGTCCGCCCAGGTAGGGGTTCGGGTACACGTAGGCCGTCGCCACGGCGCCGCCGGCCCCGCCGCCGGTGTCGCGCCCGACGGTGATCAGCGACACGCCCTGGTTCGCGCTGACGAGGATCCGCCGCCGGTCGGCGCTGGCGCAGATGCGCCGGTACACCTGGCCGGGCAGCGGCCGGATCGCCGAGCTCGAGTAGAAGGCGCGGTTGGCGTCGCTGGCCATGTAGTTGGCCAGGTCGAGGTAGGCATCGACCTCCACGCCGGCGCCGGAGCCCCGCACGCGATTGACGCCGGTGGAAGCGGCCACCCACATGTCGCCGTTGAAGTCGCGGGCCAGGTCGACCACGTTGCCGTCGACGAGCCCGATGACGTCGACCAGCTCCTTGCCCAGCAGCGAGGTCACCGCCGTCGCGCGGCGCGCCGCCTCGTCGTAGCGGAACTGGAGCAGCCCGTTGCCGCCGACCCAGATGGTGCCGTCGGCCCCCGCCTCCAGGGCGAAGGCCGCGCCGAGGGACTGCGAAGCCCCCGTGACCGAGGTCACGGTGATCCAGCTGTCGTCGCTGTCGTCGAACCAGGTCAGCGGATCGTCGGGACCGGCCGACGCGCCGTTGATGTCCCAGCGCACCAGGCCCACGTCCGACACGGCGAACCAGATCACGTCGCGCCTCTGCACCACCGTGTCGTTGATGTCGGTCGACTCGACGGCCCCGAGCCGGGCGTTGGGCACGGCCAGCCAGCTCCCGGCGCTCGACCAGTTGGCCGGATCGACCAGGATCTCCACCTTCAGCGTGTCGGTCTGGTCGTGCATGGTGATCACCGGGCCGTCCGGGTGCACCCGCACGTTGATGACGTGCTGGCCCCGCAGGCCGCTGTTGAGCCGGTTCATGGCGGTCACCGTTCCGTCTTCGGCGTCGACGCGCCCGAGGCCGGTGCCCGAGTACAGGCCGATCCACACGTCGCCGTCCGGCCCGGCCTCGGCCGAGAGGATCTGGCCCGCCGGCAGCCGCGTGGGATCGGTGCTCGACGTCGACTGGAAGCGGTTGTGGACCCAGGCGTCGGCGCCCGGATGCGAGAGCACCGACTCGAAGGAGAACGTCCCGATGTAGGGCGTGTCGCCGCTCATGGCCACGCCCCAGGGCGACGGCGTCTGCATGGCGTCGACTTCCCAGTGCGTGAAGGAGGTGACGCTCGCGTGGCGCGCCAGGTAGGCCGAGCGCAGGTCGAAGCCCGTCGGGTCGTCGGTGACGATGGTGCCGCCGGACCACAGGCTCGCCCCGGCGTGCAGGGCCGTGACCTGGCCGGTGGGACCGCTCACGACGCGCCATACGCTGCCGTCGAACTCCCGGATCGTGCCGGCGAGCCGCACGTAGATAAATCCGTCACGGCAGGAGATCTCCCGCACCGGATTCGTCTGGCCGGCCACGACCGACCACGTCTCGCCGGCCTCGTCCCAGCGGAACAGGCCCGACTCGGTCCCGGCCAGCAGGTGACCGTCCGACTCGACGGCGAGGTCGTTGATGCCCAGGTCGCCGAGGCTGTCGTTCACGGTGGTGAAGAAGTTGTCGGCGAAGCGGGACACGCCCTGCGGCGTGCCGACGTAGAGCACGTCGCCGATCACCGCGAGGGTCGTCACGTCGTCGGAGACCAGGCCGTCGTTGGTGGTGTAGACGGTGCGCGGCGCGCCGTCGCTGATGAGCCCGACGCCCCCGCCCGCCAGGCCGTAGTAGACGCGCTCGACGCCGTTGACGACGTTGCCGGCGACCGCGGTCACGTCCAGCGCGTTGCGGCTCGAGGCGAACTGGCGGAAGTCGCGCGCGCCCGCCACGTCGGTGATGCGGGTCAGGCCGCCGCCGCGCGTGGCGACCCACACGTTCTCGCCGGTCCAGGCCAGGTCCGAGACGTCGTTGCCCGAGAGCTCGTCGCCGGCGGACAGACGCTGCCACGCGCCGGGGTCGGCCGCAGGCGCGAAGAGCAGGCCGCCGCCCGCGATGCCGGCGATGACCACGCCGTCCCGCTCCAGCACCGCCGTCGTCTCCCGCGCGATGAGGAGCTGTTCGAAGGATACGGATTGGGCCGCCCCCTGCCCTGCACCCAGGACCGCGAGCACCACGGCCGCGATCCCCACCGCCGCCGTCACCCGCTTCCTGCCGTGCCGTTTCGTGTCGACCTTCATGTTGTGGGCCTTTCTCCGGGGCCGGTCAGCCGGTCCGGGACGAGGCGTCGGCCGTCGACCGGCCGACCTCCATGGTGGACGGTTGGTTCAGGGGGTGATCGTCGTCGGCGCCCAGGACGCCGAAGCCGCCCGGGTCGCGCCACAGGCCGCGCCAGGCGCGCCACGGACCGCCGCGCCAGGCGCCGGTCAGGCCCGGGGCCCGCGGCCCCGAGCGCCAGAATTCCAGGACATCGGCGGCCTGCCGCGGCGCCGCGAGGCGACCGCCGGTCAGGGGCCGCGGGCCGGTCAGGGCCAGTCGTCCCCGCAGCAGGGGTCCGGCCAGGCGCCATTGCCAGACCAGCCCGCGCACGCGGCCCGAAGCCGCCACGGCCAGCGGCAGCTCCGGGTCGTGGCCCCAGAGGTCGCTCGTGCGCACCTGCAGCCAGCGGGCCCGCCGCCGCGGCACGTCGACGCCGCGCATCCACAGCCAGGGCAGCCACCCGAGCAGGCCGAGCAGCAGGCCGGCCGCCAGGGCGAGGCCCCGGTCGCGCAGGGCTCCCGCTGCGGGCGGACCGCCGCCCGTCTGGACCGCGCTCAGTTCGGCCCCGAAGAGTTCGGCCCGCGTGCCGGCCGCCAGCAGCCAGGCGCCGCCGGCCATCCAGCGCAGCCGGATCCGCTGGCGCCGCAGTCCCGCCAGCAACTGCCACTCCCGGTCGGCGGTCGGACCCGGTTGCGGGCTGTCCCAGAAGACCACCTGGGAGATGCGGTACCGGTTGACGATGCCGACCAGGTCGTCGCGCGGCCCCAGGCAGGGCAGGTCGCCGTCGGCCAGGGGCGGCAGGTGGCCGGCGCCCGAGCCGGGCTCGGCCACGTAGCCGGCCAGGTCGACGCCGTGGGCCGTCATGTCGCGCGCCCCGGCCAGCCACGTGCGCAGCCGCGCGGGCGGTCCGGCCAGCAGCGTGCGTTCGAGACTCAGCCGGCCGCGCTCGAGCCGGCGCAGCAGCCGCCCCAGCACAATCTCGCCCAGACCGGTCGCGAGCGCCATCAGGGGCAGGAAGACCAGCAGCACGGCCCGGCTGATGACCTCCTGGTGGCCCAGGTAGGTGCTCGCCAGCAGCAGCAGGCCCACGCCCCCGACCTGGCGCAGGTGCTCGCCCCACGGGCGTCCGCCGCGCAGGGTCGCCGCGCGGTAGCGGCCGACGACGACGAACGCCGCCGTGGCCAGCAGCCACGCGAAGACCTGCAGGGGCCAGTACTCGGCCGCCGGATACAGGGGCTCGGCGAAGAGATCGCCCGCCAGGGCGCGCAGGCCGTAGGCGCCCCAGAAGGCCGCCGTCAGTCCCGCCATGTCGAGCAGCCACCACAGCATCACCAGCAGCGGATCGCGCCACTTCTTCAGCAGCCAGACGAACATGCCCCACTTCTCGTAGAAGGAGATCAGGCTGCCCAGGTGGAGCCAGAAGCTGCGGTTGAAACGTCCCTGCGCGCTCTCGCGCCGGTGCCGGTGGACGAAGCGCGCATCGGGCGTGTACCGCACCTCGAAACCGGCCTGCCACATGCGGTAGCACCAGTCGACGTCCTCGAAGTAGAGGAAGAAGCGTTCGTCCATGGGGCCGGTGCGCGCCATGGCCGACGCCCGCACCAGCAGGCAGCCGCCCAGCACCCAGTCGACCGGCCGGGACGACTGGTGGTCGAAGTCGCGCATGAGATGCCGCCGCACGGTGGCGCTGTCGGGGAAGATCCGGCCCAGGAACGTGCGGCGCAGCAGCAGCGTGCGGAAGGTGTAGAAGCGGCGGCACGAGTCCTGGACCGAGCCGTCCTCGTTCAGCAGCTGCGGCCCGACCATGCCGGCCCGCGGGTTCGCGTCGGCGAAGGCCAGCAGGCGGTCCAGGGCCCCGGGCTGCACCACGATGTCCGGATTGAGGATCAGGTGGTACGCGGCGGGCGCCGCGGCCATGCCCTGGTTGCAGCCCCGGGCGTAGCCCACGTTCTCGCCGTTCATGATCCAGGTGCAGTCCGGGAAGCGGCTGCGCACCTCGCCCAGGCCGGGATCGACCGAGGCGTTGTCCACCACCACCACATGGTGGTCGGCCGCGGGCGGATAGGCCGCGAGCGACTCGAGGCAGCGGTCCAGGTCCGCGCTCGTGTTGTAGTGGACGATGACGATGCCGAGCTTCACGTGTTCACTTTCCGGTCCCGGGCGCCGGGGAGCCGCCCCGGCGGGGGCGGGCCCGCCCTCCGGTCAGGGGATCCGGCGCAGGCGCAGGGCCCACACCATCCACATGGCCTCGATGATGATCTTCTTGCTCATCTTCGAGACCCCCACCTGCCGGTCGACGAACATGATCGGGATCTCCCGGATGCTCATGCCGCGCCGCCAGCAGTGGTAGTTCATCTCGATCTGGAAGCTGTAGCCGTCGCTCTTGATGCGGTCCAGGGGCAGGGCCTCGAGGGTCGAGCGGCGGAAGCACTTGAAGCCGCCGGTGCAGTCCTTGAGCTTCATGCCGGTGACGAAGCCGGCGTAGCGGTTCGCCCCCACGCTCAGGATGAGCCGCTTGAGGGGCCAGTTCACCACCGTGATGCCGTGCAGGTAGCGGCTGCCGAGCACGAGATCGTGCTCCTCGATCCGGCGCAGGAACTCGACGAGGGCCACCGGGTCGTGGCTGAAGTCGGCGTCCATCTCGAAGACGGCCTCGAAGTCGGTGTGGGCCAGGATCCACTGGAAGGCCGCGATGTAGGCGGCGCCGAGCCCCTCCTTCTTCTCCCGCTCGAGGATGAGCACCCGGTCGCCGAAGCCGTCGAGCTTCTTCACCACGGCGGCGGTGCCGTCGGGCGAGTTGTCGTCCACCACCAGCACCGACAGCCGCGGGTCCCGCTCGAGGATCCGCGGCACGAGGCGGCCGATGTTCTCCGCCTCGTTGTAGGTGGGCACCACCACGACGGCCTTCGTCAGGTTCAGCGGCGGCGGCTGGCGGTTCGGGTCACTCATGGACGGGTGTCTCTCCGCGCGGGTCGGGCGCCGGACGCAGACGATTCAGCGCCAGTGGCATCAGCAACAGGGCCAGGATGAGGATCGCCCCGATGACGGTCAGAGTCAATCCCCGCCCCACGGCCGGATCATGGAAGACGAACCGCACCTCGTGGGTTCCCGCCTCCAGGGCCACGGCCCGCAGCACCAGGTCGGCCGTCAGCAGCGGACGGGGCGCGCCGTCGACCTCGACCCGCCAGCCGGGCGTCATCATGTCGGCCAGGACCAGGACCGCCGCGCGCGGGGTCTCGACCCGCAGCACGACCTCGTCGAGGTCGTCGTCCAGGTACGTCACCGGCGGCAGGGGCGCGTCGCCGGCGACGGGCGCGGGCTCCGGCGCCGCCGACAGGAAGACGCCCGCGTGCGGGTCGAGGCGGCCCTCGGCCAGGGCGTCGAGGAAGGGCTCGAGGGCGCCGCCGCCCGGCGCCTCGGCCACCGGCCGCCAGGTGTCGACGAGGCGGGCCCGCGGCAGGGCGGCCCGGTTGCGATAGACGACCGGCGTGCCGTCGGCGACCTGCGCGAGATCCAGGCCTAGGCCCTGCAGCGCGCCGATCTCCTCGGCCGAGAGGGGCCGCGCGAAGGTCACGGTCGTGCCCCCGAGCCAACCGGCCAGCCGTCCGGCCGGGCGCTCGCCGTACAGGCGTTTGCGGATCTGCTCGTACTGGGCCAGCTTCGCCGGATGGTAGCCGCCGAGGGAGCGGATGCGGTCGATCATCCAGACGTTCTGGCCGCCCTCGGCCCCCAGTGGCCACACGCGGTCATGCCCCGCGGCCGCGGCCACCGCCGCCGCGTTCGGGCCCGGACCGATCTCGCCCACCGGCTGGTAGTCGCGCACCAGGCGCGGCGCCGGCGCCAGCCGCGCCCCGCCCCGTCCGTCGCTCACCACCGTCTGCAGGGCCGTCTCCGGATGGATGATCTTGCGGTTGACCGGGCCGAAATCGAGCAGCACCAGGACGAGCAGCACCCACACCAGGCCGTGCCGACGGAACGTCGTGTTCCGCAGCGAGAAGAAAAGCGCCGCCGCGGCGACCAGGCACACCAGGCCGATGCGCACCAGGCTGGCCTTGTGCAGGGCCCAGGCCGCGCCCAGCAGCACCGGCGCCGCCTGCTTGCCCGCCTTGGCCGCCAGGGCCGACAGGTGCGCCGTGAAGGACGACTCGGCCAGGCCCGCCCCGCCCGCCAGGCAGGCGAGACCGACGAGGGCCAGCAGCCCCGGCAGCACGAAGGGCCTCCCGAGGACCGACTCGCCGTCGCGCCACGCCGTCACCCCGCGCGGCGCCAGCAGCGCCACGCCGAAGGCCAGCAGGATGAGGATCATCGACGGCACGCGGAACTTGTTGAAGTACGGCAGATAGTCGTAGAGGAAGCTGTAGAAGTCGCCGCCGAAGCTCGTGACCACCACCAGCCCGGCGAAGACGCCCAGCGCGGCCACCAGCGGGCGCCGCGCCCGCCCCCACGCCGCCGCGGCCAGCAGCAGCAGCAGGAAGCCCAGGTAGTTCGGGTAGTCGTTGAAGGGCATCAGGCCGAGATAGGTGGCCTTGCCGAAGCCGGCCGCCGCCGGCAGCACCAGCGTGCCCAGTTCGTCCGGGGCCAGCGACCAGTTGGTGGCGTAGTCGAGCCCGACGCCGCCGCCGCCGGCGGTGTCCTGGCCGCGGATGGAGATGCCCGCGTACTCGCGCACCGGCAGCATCAGCACGGCGCCCACGAGGAAGCCGATGGCCAGCCCGCCGCACACGAGGGCGAGGCGACGGGCCCGGATCGCGCCGGCCACCTGGCGCAGCGAGGTGTCGAACGGCAGCACGGTGTTCCACAGCCCGAGCCAGACCACCGTGCCCAGGTTGTAGTAGATGACCTGCGGGTGCCCGCGCAGGAACATCAGCCCCGCCAGCAGCCCCAGCACGCCCACGGAGCGCCAGCGTTCCCCGGCCCGCCGGCCGTCCATGATCCGCAGGGCCAGACCCACCAGCCAGGGCAGGTACATGGCCGCGCCGAGCTTCGAACCGTGTCCGTGCACGCCCCAGGCCACGACCTTCGGGAAGAGCACGAAGACCACCGCGCCCAGGAGCAGCGCCCCGGTCGGCAGCTTCCAGCGCGAGAGCAGCCACATCATGCCCAGGCCGCCGAAGAGCAGGTGCCCGATCCACCAGGTCAGGGGCGCGAAGCCCAGCGTTCCCTGCAGGAAGTTGAAGAGCACGGCGGGCGGATAGACGAACTTGACGTAGGCCACCGACCCGAAGGTCGGCATGCCGGCGAAGAGGTAGGGATTCCACAGGGGGTAGTGGCCGGCGGCGAGGCTCGCGTCGCCGATGGCCCCGAAGGCGTCGGCGTTGCTCGCGTCGCTGCTCAGGAAGACCTTCCCCTGCAGCACCGGCCCCGGATACACCACCGCCAGCAACACCCACAGCGCGACGGCCAGCCCCAGCCAGTACAGGGGTCCCGATTGCTCGGTGAGCGCCCGGCGCCAGGCGGGAGGGGTCGCGGAGGCGGCGGGGGTCGCCGCGGCGGCACGCGGTTTCTTCTGGGCCAAAACGTCGTCTCCTGCCCGGCGGGGACGTCCCGGCCGCGGGATGAGGTTGGGGCACAACGCACCACGGGCGGGGCGCCCCCCGCCGGATCCGTCCGCCAAGGATATCATCGATGGGGCGGGCGGTCCACCGCGCCCCCGGCGGGCTCAGGCGTAGTCCCGACCCTGCAGTTCGTCGCAGACGCCCTGCCACAGGGCCAGGGCCGAGCCCAGCCGCCCGTGCCAGAGGTTCCAGGCCGTGTGCGCCCCCAGGTAGGCCGCCTGGGCGGGCACCAGCAGGGGCCAGCTCCGCCGCGGCCAGTGCTTGCGCAGCAGCCGGATGTGGCTCCGCGTCCGCAGCCACGACTTGCGCGGCGAGTCGCCCTTCAGCGAGGCGCTCACCTTGTGCAGCACCAGTGAGAGAGGCACGTGCAGGATCCGGCCCCCGGCCGCCCGCGCCCGCAGGGAGTAGTCGGCGTCCTCGCCGTAGAAGTAGAACCCCTCGTCGAGCTCGCCGACCTTCTCGAGCACGCCCGCCCGCAGCAGCAGCGCGCAGCCGGTGCCGTACTCCACGTAGCGTTGCCCGGGATCGAGGTTGCCCGTGAGCTGCCGGATGCCGTCGTGGCGCACCCAGCCGCTCCAGCGCCCCACCAGCCCCCCGTCGTACCAGGCCCGGGCCGGATCGGCGGCGTAGCAGATGCGCGGCGTGGCCAGCCAGGCCGCCGGGTCCTCCTCGAGGGCGCGCACGAGGCGACCCAGGCTGCCCTGCGGCACGATGGTGTCGTTGTTCAGCAGCAGGATGTGGCCGCGGAAGGCGTCGGCCCGCAGCCGGCGCAGGCCCACGTTGGTGCCGCCCGCCCAGCGCAGGTTCTCCCCCGTCTCGATGATCTCCACCGACGGGTGGTGCATGCGCGTCCAGGCCACCGAGTCGTCCGCCGAGCCGTTGTCGACCATGATCACCCGCAGGTGCGGGTAGCGGGCGTCGGCCAGGGACGCGAAGCAGTCGGGCAGCACGTCGCGCCCGTTCCAGTTGACCAGCACCACCGCGAGGGGACGCTCCGGGGTCCAGGCCGGATCGCCCGCCGCCCCGCCGCTGCGCCCCATCTCAAACACGGTCGGCGATCCGGTACTGGTCCTCGGGACGGCGTCCCGCCACCACCAGCTCGGCGATCAGGCCGAGACTGATGAACTGGAAGGCGACGACGATCAGGATCAGCCCCACCACGAGGATCGGCCGCACCCGCAGGCCGTGACCGAGCAGCCACTGCAGCAGGAACCAGGCGCTGATGCCGCCGCCCACGGTGAGGAAACCGAGGCCGAAGCGCCCGAAGAAGTGGAGCGGCGAGGTGCGCCGGGCGTGCAGGAAGTAGACCGTCAGCAGGTCGAGGAAGCCGTTGACGAAGCGGGCCATGCCGTACTTGGTGGTGCCGTACTTGCGGGCGTAGTGCTTCACCGGCTTCTCGGTCACGCGGAAGCCCTCGAGGTGGGCCAGCGCCGGCACATAGCGGTGCATGTCGCCGTAGAGGCGCACGGTGCGGGTCACCTCGCGGCGATAGGCCTTCAGGCCGCAGTTGAAGTCGTGCAGCTTCAGACCGCACATGCGCCCGGTGAACCAGTTGAACACCTTCGAGGTGTTGTTCTTGATGAAGCTGTCCTTGCGGTCCTGCTTCCAGCCGGAGACGAGGTCCCAGCCGTCCTCGATCATGGCGACCAGGGCGGGGATCTCGGCCGGATCGTCCTGCAGGTCGGCGTCCATGGTGATCACGATGGCGGCGCTGGCCGCCCGGAACCCGGCGGCCAGCGCCGCGGCCTTGCCGAAGTTGCGCCCGAAGCTGAGGCCGTGCACCTGGGGGCGCGCGGCGGCCAGTTCGCGCGTCACCGCGAAGGTGGCGTCGGAACTGCCGTCGTCGATGACCCACGCCTCCCACGTGCGGCCCATGCCCGTGATCGCGGCGTCGATGCGGTCGATGAGCTCCGGCAGGGACTCGGCCTCGTTGTAGGCCGGTACCACCACCGCGATGTCGCAGCGCACGGCGGCGTCGCCCGCCATTCCGGTCGTCATCCCCTGTTCCACGTCGAGTTCCTTTCCGCAGCTCACGCCCGCCGCCGGGCGATGGCCCAGTCCACCTCGCGGGCCAGGCCCGCGGCGAAATCGATGGTCGGCCGGTAGCCGATGGTCCGCTCCACGTGGGTGCGGTCGGCGAAGGTGTCCTTCACGTCGCCCTTGGCGGTCTCGCGGTACGCCACCTGGGCCGCGAGGCCCGGCACGCGGTCCTGCAGGATGCCCTGCAGCGTGGCGAGGGTGTCGCTGAAGACGAGCCGGCTGCCGCCGCCGGTGTTGAAGACCTCCCACGGCTCGGCACACGCCACCGCGAGCAGGTTCGAGCGCACCGCGTCGCCCACGTAGGTGAAGTCGCGGGTCTGGCTGCCGTCGCCGAAGACCTCGAAGACGCGCCCGTCGAGGGCCGCCTCGATGTACTTGCGGAAGGCCATGTCCGGCCGCTGGCGCGGGCCGAAGACGGTGAAGTAGCGCAGGCTGCTCGTGGGCACGCCGAAATTCATGCTGTACAGCACGCAGAGGTGTTCGGCGGCCATCTTGGTCACGCCGTAGGGCGAGCGCGGCTGGGGCAGCGCGGCCTCGGTGACCGGCAGCGCCGGCTGGTCGCCGTACACCGAACTGCTGCTCGAGTAGACGAAGCGCACGAGGGAGTCGCGCACCGCCGGCTCCTTGCAGGCCTCGAGCAGGCGCTGGGTCGCCATGACGTTGCGGCCGAGGTAGTCGGCGAACGAAGCGCCCCAGCTGGCCCGCACACCCGCCTGGGCGGCCAGGTGGAAGCAGGCCACCTTGCCGGCGAGGAGCGCCGCGGCGTCGAGGTCCTGCAGGTCGGCCTCGAGCCAGGTGAAGCCGGCGTGGTCGGCGAAGCCGGCCATGTTCTCGCGCTTGAGGGCCGGATCGTAGTAGTCGGTCAGGCAGTCGACACCGGTGACGCGGCAACCGAGGCCCAGCAGGGCCTCGGTGACGGTGCTGCCGATGAAACCGGCGCAGCCGGTGACGACGACCGCCGCGCCGGGGCGCAGGACGTCCCGCACCCCGTCCGGCAGGTCGCCGATGATCTCCTGCAGGTGCTCACTGGTCATTGCCGACCTTCCCGTTCTCCTCGCCCAGCCCGCCGCGGACGGCGTCCTCGATGCGCTGCTGTTCCCGGTCCAGGGCGCCGCGGCGCAGGGCCTCCAGGCCGGCCGCCATTTCCGGGTCCTGGCTGCCGCTGACCGCCGTCCAGGCGTCCATGACGGCCTTGGCCTGGTCGTAGCGGCCCAGTCCGCTCTGGAGGGCGAAATCGAGCTGGTAGTAGAAGTGGCGCTGCGGATCCCGCTGGCGCGCCCGCTCGATCCAGGTCAGGGCCAGGTCGGGCACGCCGCCGCGCATGATGCCCGTCAGGGCGCTGCGCACGGTGCGCTCCTCCATCTCCACCGGCACGTTGCCGGCCAGGCTGTCCAGGAAGTCCATGGCGTCCTGGTCGCGGAAGGCCTGCACCAGCAGCAGCGGGTAGAACTCGAGGGACTGCTCGTTGAACGGCGCGATGACCAGGCTCGTCTCGAAGGCCACGAGCGACTTCTCGAGCAGCGCCTTGTATGTGGCCGAATCGGACTCGGCCGCGGCGTTGGCCTGCAGGTAGGCCTCGTAGCCGGCGCGGGCCAGCGCCGCCGGATAGTTGCCCAGCAGGAAGCGGGCGTTCTTGCTGCGGAAGACGTCGGTGCGCTCCCGCCCCAGCATGTCGTACAGCGAGCGCAGGTCGTCGGCGGTGAGCCGGTCGCCCTCGACACCCAGCACCTGCTGCCGGCCGTCGCCGGCGAGTCCGGCCAGCTCCTGGAAGTGCTGCTGCCGCGCCGGCGTGTCGCCGTCGAGCAGGGCGCCCAGCCGGTACACGCCGAGCACGTTCTCCAGCACCTTCTGGGGGTCGGTGACGGGCATGTTGTTGGGGGCGCGGGTCTCCATGAGCCGGTAGGCCATGCCCTCCATCTGCAGGTTCGGGTAGTAGCGCGCCATGTTCTCCCGCGGGATCGTCACGGCGAAGAAGACCGGCTTGCCCACCTTCTGGTAGTTGGTGGTGATGATGTCGTGCACCGCGTAGTCCTTGACCATGATGAACTGCCGTTCGCCGGTCTGCGGATCCTCGAAGAGCTTGTGGCGCAGGGCGTCGATCTCGGCGTCGCTGCGGGCCATGGCCAGCGGCATCTCGTGGTCGTTCTTCAGCTGCTTGATGTACCACGGCAGGTTGATCAGCGAGAGGTTCACCACCGTGACGTCGGTGCGGAATTTCTCGACCTGCTGCAGGTACCAGATGGGGAACGTGTCGTTGTCGCCGTTGGTGAAGATGATGGCGTCGCGGTCGAGCCCGGCCAGGATGTTCCAGGCGTACTCGTAGGCGATGTAGTTCTCGCTGTTGTCGTGCTCGAAGTACTTGACGTGTCCCGGCACCGCGGGCATGGCCGCGATCACCAGCAGCACGACGCCGCAGGCCACGGCGATCGGGCCCGGCCGCACGGCCTTGACGCCCCGCCGCCAGTCCTGCCCCGCGGCCTCGGCCTCCTCGGCCGTGCGGCCCTCGCCGCCGGCGGCGTAGCGCAGCAGCGCCGCGGCGCCCAGCCCGATGAAGACCGCCAGGAACATGAACGCCGCGAAGTAGAAGTAGTCGCGGTCGCGCACCTCGCTGGCGGTGAAGTTCAGGTAGAAGGTCAGGGCCTCGCCGTTGATCAGGTAGCCCACCAGGGGCACGAAGATCAGCGGACGCACCCGGCGCAGACCCTGGAACAGGCCCACCAGCGCCAGGAAGATGGGACCGAGCACCGTGGAGACCCGCGAGAGCAGGTTGGTGCCGTCACCCAGGAAGTAGAACTGCTTGAAGAGGAAGTCGTAGTAGTACTGGTACTGCCAGAGGAGGTCGGCCCGGCGCGGGAAGGCCTTGATGGGAGGGTACTGCTCGCGCCGGATCACCTCGACCAGGGTCCCGAAGGTGTCCGGGTCGGTCTGGTTCACGTAGGGCTCGGGGTTGGCGCCCGCCCGCACCATCATCATGTAGTGCACCGTCAGGCCGGCGAAGAACAGCACGCTGCCCAGGAGGGCGAAGTTCTGGCGGCGGGCCGCCCGGATGCCGACGAAGATCACGTACACCACGAGGGCGAACATGACCAGGCTGTCCCACGAGCCGGCCAGGGCGCCGTCGCGCGGGTTCGAGGTCGAGGCCAGGAAGATGGCGAGGCCCGCGCTCATGACCATCACGTCGATCAGGGGCAGCTGCCGGCGCCTGGCCACCACCATGAGCACGAAGATGCCCGGATACACGAGCAGGCTGCCCAGGTGGAAGCCCACGCCCAGGCCGAGCAGGTACACGATGAGCAGCAGCAGCTGGTTCGAGGCCGCATGCTCGCGTGCGTCGTACCAGCGGATGGCCAGCCAGCTCAGGAAGGCGATCATGAACGCCGACAGGCCGTACACCTCGGCCTCGATGGCGTTGTTCCAGTAGGTTTCGGAGAAGGCCAGGAAGAGGGCGCCCACCACCCCACCCACGTGGGCGAGCCAGCCCGAGTCGGGGTCGGAGCGCCGCGCCAGCTCCCAGATGACCAGGTAGATGAACATCACGGCCAGCGCGCTGAAGAATGCCGACATGAAGTTCACCGCGCGGGCGGTGGAGTAGCTCGCGGTGGTGATGTCGGCCTGCCCGAAGAGGACGTCGAAGACCCGTCCCACCAGCACGTACAGCGGCGTGCCCGGCTGGTGCGGCACGCCCACGATGTGGCTCGTGGTGATGTACTCCCCCGCGTCCCAGAATGGCGTCGTGGGATTCAGGGTCGCCCCGTAGACGGCGAGGGTCAGGACGAAGACGCCGGCGGCCACCAGGACCTGCGGCCGGCGATACCAGTTTTCCATCAGTGCGTCACACCTTCGGCGGAGAGTGGGCTCGGACGGGCTGCGGGGGCACGGCCCCGGCCCGCAAATCTACCACATGTGATGGCTTTGCATAGGCCGGATCCGGCGCCGGGCCCTGCAACGCCCCTTCGATTCATGAGTTCCCGTTCCGGCCCAACCGCCCCCAGCGGCCCAGCCACAGCAGCACGCCGCCCTGCAGCGAGAAGACGACCTGCACCAGGTAGGCGGCCACCTCCATGGCCACCGCCGCGGTGGCGCCCAGGCCGGCTGCCGTCAGCAGTTCGGCCGAGACCGACTCGCGCAGGCCGATGCCGTTGATGGTCACCGGCAGGGTGAGGCTGATGGCCAGCATGGGCACCAGCACCAGCAGCTGCGCAACCTGCACCGGCGCGAGGGCGAACCCCAGCCCGAGGGCCACCAGCAGGTGGGTCGCCATGCGCAGGGCCTGCACCACGATGCTGAACGCGAGGACCCCGTTCATGAAGGCGACCCGGCGGCGGAAGGCGCCGAACTCGTGCGTGACCTGCGCCGCCTGCTCGGCGAGTCGCACCAGCCCGATGGCCCGCAGCAGGCCGGGCAGGCGGGCCCCCAGCCGGCGCGAGAGCAGCAGGGCCAGCACACCGAACAGGAAGAGCAGCACCGGGATCATCAGCAGGGCCGTGCGCGGCAGCGGCACGCCGGCCAGGGCGCAGCCCGCCATGACCAGCACGGCCAGCGCCGTCAGGGCCCCGAGACCGATCAGGCGGTCCATCAGGGTGGCGCAGAAGACGGCGTGGGGCCGGTTCTCGCGGCGCCCGAGATCGATGATCTTGTAGGCGTCGCCGCCGATGTTGGCGGGCAGGAAGTTGTTGAAGAAGAGCCCGATGAAGTACAGCCGCCGGATCTCGCGCACCGGCGTCGTCACGCCCGTCACGCGCAGGATCCAGGCCCACTGCTGCGCTCCGCCCAGGGCCGAGACGCCGTACACGCCGAGGGCCGCCAGCAGCCATCCCCAGCGGGGCGTGCGCATGGCCGCCTGGATCTCGGTGAAGGAGATCCGCGCGAGCACGAAGGCGATGAGGGCCCCGCTGATGACGAGCTTGGCCACGAAGACGGCGAGCTGCCGTCCGCCGCCGCCCGCGGGCGCGCCGCTGCCGCCGGTCGCCGTCAAACCCGACGCCCTCCCCGCCGCGCGACCTCCCGGAAGAGGTCGAGCGACTCGTCGACGCAGCGCTGCCAGCTGAACGTGCCGGCCCAGGCGCGGGCCGCGGCGCTTTGGCGCGCGAAGAGGTCGGGGGCGTCGATGATCTCCAGGGCCCGCGCCGCGAACGCCGTGTCGTCGCCGTAGGGCACCAGGAAGCCGGTCTCGCCGTCGCGCACCGAGTCGCGCAGGCCCGGCCGGTCGCTGGCCACCACGGGCAGGCCGCACTGGTTGGCCTCGATGACCGTCAGGCCCCAACCCTCCTTGGGGCTCGGGTTCAGGAAGACGTGGGCGCGGTGCAGGGTGTGCACGAGCTCGTCCCAGGGCATGAAGCCGCTGAAGGCGACGGTGTCGTCGAGGCCGAGTTTCGCGACGAGCTTCCGCAGGCGGGACTCGTCCGGCCCGCGCCCCATGACCAGCATGCGGGCGTCGGGCCGGGCCGCGACGATGCGGCCGAAGGCCCGGATCGCCACGTCGACGCTCTTGTAGCGGCGCAGGCGGCTCCACGACACGATCAGGGGCGTCTCGCTGCGCGGCGGCGGGTCGGCCAGGGTGAACTTCCCGTGCTCCATGCCGCAGAAGATGGTGCGGATGCGGCCGCCGTCCATCCCGCGCCCGATCAGGTCGTCGCGGGTCGAGGGGCTGATGACCTCGAAGTCGACATCGCGGTACAGGGGCGCCACGAGGCGTTCGGCGCCGTAGACGTAGGTCGCCGTCAGGGGGTTCGCCTCGCGGTACACGGTGGTGCCGAAGAGGTGCGGCACGATGGCCAGCAGCGGCGTCGCGCCGCGGTAGAGCGGCGTGTAGAAGGGGATCTTGTTGATGTCCTCGACGAGCAGGTCGTAGTCGCCGGTCTGCAGGAGGCGCTTCACCAGGCCGGGCAGGACGAAATTGGCCACCGTCCAGTGGCCGCGCCGGTGGATGTTCACGCCGTCGACCACGTCGTGGGCGGGCGCGCCGTCGTAACCGGCGCAGACCAGATCGACGTGCCAGCCCCGGTCGACGGCCCCCTTCAGGATGTGGTGCAGGTGCATCTCGGCGCCGCCGCCGAGGGGGTCGCCGATGTCGCGCCAGTTGACCGCGAGGATCTTCAGGGCTACGCCTCCGGCTTGCGCGCGATCACGCCGATGGTGGGCGTCGTGTACAGCGACAGGCGCCTGGTGCCGAACCAGGCGCGCCACTTCTCGCCCAACCGCGCCAGGGGCGGGACCGGCTCGGGGAACATGGGCAGCTTCCAGCCCAGGCGCGTGAGCAGGATCTTGCGCAGGGCGCGGTACCACAGGCCCGGCACCATCCAGTCGCCGTAGCTGCGGGTCACGGTGAGCCCCTCGTCGGTCATCATCCGCTCGAGTTCGGCGATGGTGAACTGGGTCTCCCAGCCGGCGAACCACTTGTCGATGGCGATGAGGGCCATCTTGCCCAGGGTGTAGTAGTGCCAGGTCTGGGGCACGTCGATGACGACCGAGCCGCCCGGCTTGAGGATGCGGATGTTGTCGCGCAGCAGCGGCAGCGGGTCGGGGAAGTGCTCGAGCAGGCCCTGGTGGAAGACGACGTCGAAGGTGCCGTCGGCGAAGGGGCTGTCCATGCCGTTGCCGCACACCGGCGCCACGGTGACGCCCACCTGGCCGGCGGCCTTGACCGTCAGCTCGAGGGAGCCCGGCACGTAGTCGAGGGTCAGCACCTCGGCCCCGGCCTTGGCCAGGGTCACGGCGTCGCGGCCGGTCCCGGCCCCCACCTCGAGGATGCGGCGCCCGGTCAGGTCCTGGCCCAGCAGCCCGGTGATCTCGCGCACCATGCGGCCGTCGGTGCCGTAGACGTCGTCGAGTTCGAGGGTGTCGGCCTCTTCCCAGAATTTCTGCCAGTGGTCGGGCGTGGAGGCTCTCACGACGCGCCCTCCTCGTCGCCGGCGGCGTCGGGCGTGGGCACGACGGGCGCGGGCTGGGTGACGCCCGGCTGCTTGAGGTCGGGATAGGTCTCGCCGGCGGCCCGGTCGAGGATCGCGTTGACGAAGCCGACGGCGCCGTCCTCGCAGTAGCGGTGGGCCAGCTCGCAGGCTTCGTTGATGACCGCGCGGAAGGGCACGTCGGGGCTGAAGCGGAGTTCCGCGAGGCCGATGGTCAGGATGACCACCTCGAGCGTCCCGAGCCGGGACGGGTCCCAGCGGTCGCTGATCAGCGAGTTCAGCCACCGGTCGAGTTCGCCGGCGTGCGCCTTGACCTTCCCGGCCAGGTCGCGGGCGAAGACGATGGTGTCGTCGGCCGACTCGCGGCGCAGGATCTGGTCCTCCAGGACGTCCGGCAGCGCGCTCCCGCTGATCAGCGAGGCGTACATGGACTGGAGCACGATTTCACGGCCTTTTCTGCGTTTGCCCACGCGGTATTCTCCTGTCAAAGAGCAGGTTGGCGCCCGGTGAAGGCCCCCGCGGGGCCACCGGTTCCCGGCAAAAAGGGGAAGGACGTGCCTTCCCCGGTTGCGCTGGCGTCAATTATAGCCGAAAAGGCCCTCCCGGACAAGGCTGGCGGCCCCGGGGCGCCTATTCGTGCCGGATGGCGTCGACCGGCTGCAGGCCGGCGGCCCGGCGGGCGGGCAGGATCCCGAACACCATGCCCACCACCACCGAGGCCCCGATGGCGAAGGCCACCGAGGGCCAGGTGACGGCCGCATGGAAGGGGTTCCCGCTGATCCGGCGCAGGACGAAGGCGATCCCGTAGGCCCCGGCGATGCCGAGCCCGGCGCCGAGGGCCGCTCCCGCGCCGCACATGAGCACGGCCTCGACGAACACCTGCCGCCGGATGTCCGCCGCCCGGGCGCCCATGGCCCGGCGGATGCCGATCTCCCGCGTGCGCTCGCCCACGGACATCAGCAGCACGTTCATGATCCCGATGCCCCCGACCAGCAGCGCGATGCCCGTGATCGCCACCATGAACGCCTTGAACAGGAGCAGGCCGCGGGCGGCCTGGTCGGCGTAGGTCCGGTAGCTGACGAGGGTCGCCCGCTCCCGCCAGTCGGGGTGCGCCGCGTCCAGCCGGGCGCCCACGGCGTCCTGCAGGGCCGGCACGTCCTCCACGGCGACGGCGCGGAACAGGGCCGACGGCAGGCTCGTGGTCGAGGGATCGATGTCGATCCGCGCGACCCGGGGCTGGAGCACGACGACCGGCGGCACCTCGTCACCGTCCAGCAGGCCGATCACGGCGAACTCGGTGTCCTCGAGGCGCAGCGTGCCGAACTCGCCGCCGGGCAGGAGGCGCGCCGCCGCTGCGGCCGGCACCAGGCACACCGGCCGGTCGGCAGCCAGATCGGCGGCGGTGAAATCGCGTCCGGCCCCGAGCGCGAAGTCGCCCAGGGCGATTCCGCCGGGCAGCACGCCGACCAGGTCGACGAGCACCCCGGCCGTGTCGGCGTAGGCCACCTCGACGGTGCCCTGCTCCCAGAGGGTCGCGGCGGCGAGGCCGGGCAGGCCGGCGGCCAGGTCGGCCAGGCCGGCGGCGTCGAGCGCGAAGCGGTCCTCCTCGCGGAGGGGCTGCCGCTCGCCCGCCACCGTGCGCGTCCGCTGCGGCGCCAGGATCACGTCGAGCACACCGGTCGACGCGGCGATCTGCTCCCGGGCGAACGCCTCGAGCCCGTCCCCCATGGCCAGCACGGCGCTGATCGAGGCCACGCCGATGACGATGCCCAGGCCGGACAGCACGGTGCGCAGGCGGTGCTGCACGAGCGCGGCGCGGGCCTCGGCCACGGCCTGGCGGAAACGGGGGTCGAGCATGGAGCACCTCGGGCGGTGGAAGGGAGTCGCGTGGGTCTCCAGGCTCAGACGCGTCGCCGGCGCGGGGGTTACGCCCCGGGGGTCGCGGCTCGGCGATCTCGGGCGTTGATCGGACGGGCGGCCGGAGGTTAGAGTGCCCCGGTGACGAACCCCAACCCGGATGGCCCCATGTCCCGCACCTCAGCGCCCCCGCCCCCCGTCCCGGCCGGCCGTCTCGCGGTGGCCGCCTGCGCCGCCGCCTGCCTGCTCGGCGCGGTGATCCTGGCCCTGCGCCTGGACGAGGCGCCGGTGGGCGCCGCGACGGACGACGCCTACTACGTGGAGATGGCCCGCTCCCTGGCCGAGGGGCGCGGCCCGGTGCTGAGCCTCGGGCCCGGCCGCATGGACGAGCGGCCGGGGATCTTCCCGGCCGGCTTCCCCCTCCTGCTCGCCCCCCTGGCGGCCGCTTGGCCCGATTCCCTCGGCGTCTTCCGCGCAGTGCCGGTGCTGGCCGCCCTGGCCCTCGTGCTCCTCGCCTGGTGGTGGCCGCCGGCCGGGACGCCGCGCCCGCTGCGCCTCGCCCTCGTGGCCGCCCTCGCGGTGAACCCGTGGCTGCTGGGCTGGGCCGGCCGCATCCTCAGCGACCTGCCCTACGCCGCCCTGGCCCTGGCCTCGCTGCTCGCGGCCGCGCGCGGCCTGGAAGGCGGCCGGTCGCGCCCCCTCGCCCTGGCCGGCGTCCTGGCCGGGGCCGGCATCGCGGTGCGCACGGTGGGTTGGGCGGGCGTGCTCGCGGTCGGGGTCGTGCTGGTGGCCGAGCGCCGCACGCGCGACCTGCTGCTGTTCCTGGCGGCGGCGCTGGTCGTGCTGGTGCCCATCTGGCTCCTGACGGAGACGAGTCCCCTCAGCGCCGCATACGTGGCCCAGGTGGGCGGCCTCGGCGCCGAAACCGGCGGACGCTTCGCCCTGGGCAGCGCGCTCCTTTACGTCGTCGAATGGCCCGTGGCCCTGGTGCCGGTCTTCGGCGCGCCGGTGCGCGATGCGTTCGTCCGCGCGGGCGTGGGCATCGTCTACCAGCTCGCGGCGCTGGCGGTCGGCGTCGGCCTGATGGTGCTGGTCGGACGGGCGGCGGGACGGCTCTGGCGCACCGGACCGGCCCGCGTGCGGGCCCGGTTGGCGTTCTTCTTCCTCTTCTTCACCATGGTGGCGCTGGTGAACTTCCGCGGCTACCCGACTCCGGTGCAGACACGCCTGCTGCTGCCGGTGCTCCCGGTCGGGGCGTGGCTGGTGCTGGCCGGAAGCTGGGACCGGCGCCCGCTCGCCGCCCTCGTCGTCGGGGCGATGGTCCTGGGCGGACTCGCGCACGACGGCTGGCGCATCGCGCGCCCGCTCGGGGCCACCCGCAACGCCGACGGCAGCGGGCTCGTCGATCCGGGCGCGGGCGCGGGGCTCGTGCGGGAGCGCACGGCGCCCGACGCCGTCGTCATGTGCAACGATCCCCTGCAGCGCCACATCCACCTGCGCCGGCCGGTGGTCGATCTGCCCGCCGACCCCGCCGGGCTGGACGCCGCCGTCGCGCGCGACGGGGTCGCCTGGCTGCTGCTCGGCCCTTCGGTGCACGACCGGCCGGGCCGGCTCGAGGCGCCGGCGGCGGGTTGTCTCGCCACCGCCCGGGCGCAACCGGCCGTCTATGTACCGGCCGGGGCCGACTCCGTCGCGGCCGTCTGGTCCTTCGAAATCCGTCGCTGATCAGTCGTCTCCGCCGCCGGTCGACAGCAGATCGGCCAGCGGTTCGAGCGGAATCGCGGGGAAGCGTTCGGCGATGGCCGCACCCATGACGGCGGCCGCCGCGGGCGCGACGCTTTCGCCGGCCTGGGCCGCTTCCCACGCGGCGCGGTCCGGCCACTGGGCGTAGGCCACCCACGTGCCGTCGTCGCTGCGGTGCAGGCGCGAGCCGAGGCCGCCGCGTTCACGCCGGATGGCCGCGGTCATCTCGGCCCAGGCCGCCACGAAGTCGTCTTCGCGACCGGGGTGCAGGCGCCAGCGATAGAGGACGGCGAAGCCGATGGCCGGCATGGCAGGCTCCTTTCAGGAGGCCACGCCTCCCGGATGCGGGTTCGGACGGGCCGCCGGTTCGCTCCCGCCTTGTCAGCGCCCGACCACGGGGCCGTCGGACCGCGGCGACGGCTCTCCTCCGCCCGGGACCGGATCGTCGTAGACGATGGTCAGGGCCTCCCACCCGCCGAAAACACCCTCGGCCGACACGACGAAACCGGTATTCCAGCCTGTCGGCGACGAGAAGACTTCTCCGACCCGGATGGCGCCGGGGCCGACCGCCGGCGCCGGGCCCGTCCCGGGGTTGTTCCGCACGCCCGTGTACCGGTTGGGCAGCGGATCGGGCCCCCGAACGTAGCTCATGACAGGGCGCCCCGCATCGTTCAGGGCCCGGTAGACATCCATGGGATACCAGGGCTGCGGCGTTCCGGCGGCCATGAAGCGCAGGAAACCCCGCTGGATCGCCACGGCGTCGCGCACCGTTCTCTTGAACCGGTTGCGGGTGCGCTCGGTCGAACCGTACCAGGTGTCCCACCGGGGGTGGTCCGGGGGCGGGCCGAGGGACGGGTAGGCGCTCACGAACAGCAGGTCGAGATACTTCGACTCCGAAATCTCCTCGCGGATGGTCGCCGAGTACGACCATCTCGATCCGGTGTAGGTGAACCGGGAGGTGCCCGCGAACCACGGGTGGTCACGGGGCAGGTACTGGCTGAGCGTGCGGCCGGCGGCGTTGGTGTCGACGGCCGGATCGGCGGGCAGGAACTCGGCCCCGTCGGCCAGGTAGGCGTCGACCGCGTCCCAGAACTCGAGCGTCGCCTGGCCGGGATGGGCCGGAATGCGGACCTTGTCCGTGACGACCGGCGGGCCGGCGGCGTCCGGCACCGGTGGGGCCAGTTCGTTGCTGCATCCGGCCGCCAGCAGGACGGCGGCGATCAGGATCCCCTTGCGCATGAGACCTATCCTCTCCGGGCGAGTATCCGGAGGCCGGCACCGCCGCAGGGGTGGTGCCGCCACTCCAGTCTAGGCGATCGGCCGCCTCTCCGGCAAGAGGGCGCTGATCCTACCCCGCGTCGATCTCGGCGCAGAGGTCGATCATCTCGAGCGCCGTCAGCGCCGCGTCGAAGCCCTTGTTGCCGGCCTTGGTGCCGCTGCGCTCGATGGCCTGGTCGAGGGTCTCGGCGGTGACGATGCCGTACACCACGGGGATGTTCGAGTCGAGCGAGACCTGGGCGATGCCCTTGGTGACCTCGCTCGAGACGTAGTGGAAGTGCGGCGTGTCGCCCTGGATGATGCAGCCCACGCAGATCACCGCGGCGTAGCGGCCGGTCTGCACGAAGCGCTTGGCCGCGATGGGGATCTCGAAGCCGCCCGGCACCCACGCCGTGTCGATCCGGTCGTCGTCGACGCCGTGGCGGTGCAGGCAGTCCAGGGCGCCCTCCATCAGCTCGCTGGTGAAGAAGTCGTTGAAGCGGCTGCCCACGATGGCGATCTTCTTGCCCCGGGCGTCGAACTTGCCTTCGAACTTGCGTCCCATGTCTCTCGTCTCCTTCTACAGGTGATCCAGCATGTGGCCCATGCGGGCCTTCTTCGTGTGCAGGTACTTCGCGTTGTTCAGGTTCGGCTCGATCTGCAGCGGCACGCGGTCCACCAGTTCGAGCCCGTAGCTCTCCAGCCCGACGATCTTGCGCGGGTTGTTCGTCATCAGCTTCATGCGCCGGACGCCCAGGTCGCGCAGGATCTGCGCGCCGAGTCCGTAGTCCCTGAGGTCGGCCGCGAACCCGAGGCGTTCGTTGGCCTCGACCGTGTCGGCGCCCTGGTCCTGCAGGTTGTAGGCCTTCATCTTGTTGATCAGCCCGATGCCCCGGCCCTCCTGCCGCATGTAGAGGAAGACGCCGCGGCCCTCCTGCTCGATGGCGCGCAGGGCGGCCTCCATCTGCTGCCCGCAGTCGCAGCGCTGGCTGTGGAAGAGGTCGCCGGTCATGCACTCCGAATGCACGCGCACGAGCACCGGCTCGTCCGGGCCGATCTCGCCCTTGGTCAGCGCGACGTGGGTCGCCCCCTCGACGGTGCTCGTGTAGGCGATCATGTCGAAGGTGCCGAACTCGGTGGGCAGGGGCACCTCGGCCTCGCGGGTGACGAGCTTGTCGTGGTTGCGGCGCCAGGCGATCAGGTCGGCGATCGTGATGAGCTTCAGGTCGAACGCGGCGGCCATCTCGCGCAGCCGCGGCATGCGGGCCATCTCGCCGTCGTCGTCCATGATCTCGCAGAGCAGGCCGGCCGGATACAGGCCCGCCGCCTGGCACAGGTCGACCACGGCCTCGGTGTGCCCGGCGCGCTTGAGCACGCCGCCGGGCTGGGCCTCGAGGGGAAAGATGTGGCCCGGCCGCGCCAGGTCGGCCGGATTCGTCTTGGGGTCGATGAAGACCTGGATCGTGCGGGCCCGGTCGGCGGCGCTGATGCCGGTGGTGACGCCCGTCGCGGCGTCGATGCTCACGGTGAACTTCGTGCCCAGGCTGGCGGTGTTGCGCGCCACCATGGGGTGGATGTCGAGCTCGCGCAGGCGCTCGCCGGTGGCCGAGAGGCAGATCAGGCCGCGCCCGTGCTTGGCGATGAAGTTCACCGCCTCGGGCGTCACCTTCTCGGCGGCCATGATGAAGTCGCCCTCGTTCTCGCGGTCCTCGTCGTCGACGACGATGATCATCTCGCCGCGCCTGAGGGCCGCGAGCGCCTCGGGAATCGTGTTCACCGCGCCGGGCGCGGCCGGTCGCTTCGCATCGCTCATGTCAGTCCCCTGTCCGCTTGCGCGACCGCGGGCGCCAGGCGCCCTTGGCCAGCAGCTGGTCCATGGTCAGGCCGGACGCCCCGGCCGCGGCGGCGGTCCCGGCGTCGGCCGCGCCGGGGTCCAGGCGCGGCAGCAGGGTCATGTCCCCGGTGCGCACCGCCTTGACCAGCACGTCCATCTCGAGATTCACGTGGTCGCCCACCCGCAGCTCGCCGAAGCGGGTCTCCTGCAGGGTGTGCGGGATCAGGTTCACGGTGAAGCCGGTCGTGAACGGCCCCTCGTCGACCGTCAGGCTCACGCCGTCGACGCCGACCGAGCCCTTGGGCGTCAGGAAGCGGCGCTGGGCGGCGTCCGCCGCCACCGTCACGGCAAGGCCACCGCCGCTGCGGCGCAGCCCCGTCACGCGACCGACCCCGTCCACGTGCCCCTGCATCAGGTGCCCGTCGAGGGCGTCGCCCACGCGCAGGGCCGGCTCGAGGTGCAGCCGACGGCCGCGGCGCCACGTGCCCAGGGTGGTCAGGCGCCGGGTCTCCCCCACCGCCGCGACCGAGAAGCTCCGGCCGCGCACCCGTGTCACCGTCAGGCAGATGCCGTCGACCGCCACGCTGTCGCCCACCGCCAACCGCTCCGCGGTCAGGGGCGCGGTGATGTCCAGGCGCACGGCGCCGCCGGCGGGGCTCGTGCCGCCGAGGGTGCCGATTTCGCGGATCAGGCCGGTGAACATCCGTCTCCTCCTACAGGGTGACCCGCGCCAGCACGGCGGCGAAGTCCCGACGGTCGTGGATGGTGAGCAGGTCCGGACCCAGCCGGGTCGTCGACGTCAGGCGGAACGACCGGTCGACGGCGCCCGCGGGGAGGAAGCCGTCCGGCCAGCCCACGCCGCCGCCGAGCACCACGGGGGCCTGGTAGCGCAGCCAGCGGTCGACGACGCCGGCGCGCAGGAAGGCGGCCGCCAGCCGCGCGCCGCCCTCGACCATGATCGCCAGGAAACCGGCCGCGCCCGCCCGGGCGACCAGGTCGGCGGGGTCGACCCGCCCGGCGGACTCGCGGCAGAAGATCACGCGGCCGCCGTCGGCCTCGATGCGCGCGCGGGCCGCGCTCTCGCGCGCGGTCTCGCCGGCGAAGACGACGTACTCGTCGCGCGCGAAGCCCCCCGCCCAGCTCAGGTCGGTGTCGACGTAGGCGGCGACCGGATCCTCGTTCGGCACGTCGGACTCGGCGGCGGCCAGGCGCCCGTCGAGGCGCGGCCGGTCGGCGGCCACGGTCTCCTCGCCGACCACGACCAGGTCGACGCGGCGGCGCCGGCGGTGCACGTCGTGGCGCGCCACCTCGCCCGTGAGGTAGAACGGCGCGTCCGACTCGCGCAGGACCGCATCCGGCGCGAACCACCCGTCGAGGCTGTGCGCCGTCTTGAGCTCGACGTAGGGCCGGGCGAAGTTGTCGGTCGTCACGAAGGGCCAGACCAGGTCGAGGGCCGCGGCGGCGCGCAGGCCGCAGTCGACCCTGATGCCGCGGTCGCGCAGGTGGCGGCAGCCGCCGCCGATGACGGCCGGGTTGGGGTCGCGCATGGCCACCACGACCCGCGTGACGCCGCTGGCGGCGACGGCCGGCGCGCAGGGCGGGGTCCGCCCCTGGTGGTTGCACGGTTCTAGGGTGACGTAGAGCGTGGCGCCGCGGGCCCGGTCGCCGGCCTCGGCCAGGGCGATCGGCTCGGCGTGGGGCGTGCCGGCCCCCTCGTGGGCGCCCCGACCGACGACCACGCCGTCCCGCACGACCACCGCCCCCACCGGCGGGTTGGGCCAGGTGCGGCTCGCGGCCCCACGCGCCAGGGCGAGGGCCTCGTCCATCCAGCGTCCGTCGCCGGACGCGTCCGGGGCGGGTCGTTCGCGGGGGGTTTCGGGTGTCGCGGCCATCGTCCCTGCTCCCGCGCCGCCGGGCGGCGGCATCTTGGCTGAAAACGGGGATTCGATGGGAGACGGAGGGACGCGCGCGACGGCCCCACGCATGCGGAAACCGCTGCATGGCGCACCAGGCAGGACCCAACTTCTCTCATCCAGACTTTCACTGTCGGCCCCGGATTTCCACCGGGTCAGCCCCGTCGCCTCCCGGAAGAGGTGTTTGACGGGGGTCGCGGGCTCTCACCGCCGGTGGGGAATTGCACCCCGCCCCGAAGTTGTCGTCGTATGGCGTTGTCGGGAAAAAAGGTAGACCACGTGGGCGTCGGCGTCAAGCCGACGGGCTTCCTGGCCCGGAAACGGCCCGAATCAGGGTTAAAGTCCCCGCCCCCCCGCGTCGATAACCCCCGTAGGTATTTCGAAACCGCTCCGGTTTCCCAGGCCAGAGACCTGGCCCGTCACCAACACAGGAAGGTTGATCCCGTGAAAAGGCTCATGCTGACTGCGGCCACTCTCGCCGCCCTGACGATCCTGATGCCCGCGGCCACGATGGCCCAGCACCTGAACCAGGTCGGCATCTACACCGACATGGTCGGCACCCCGGCCGCCGCCAACTACGACGCGACGCCGAACACCCCGTTCGACGTGTACCTGGTCCTGACCAACCCGACCAACTTCACGTTCAACGGCGGCACCGGCACCGAGGTCGCCGTGACCGACATCGCCGGCTTCGAGGCCAAGATCACCTGGCCCGACAGCCCGGCCTTCTTCAAGACCGCCGAGGCCTTCCCGGCCCAGGCCATCGACGCGGCCAGCGAGGCCGACGAGTACGCCATGGGCTTCGCCACGAACGTGCCCGTCAGCGGCGGCGCGGTCGTCCTGGCGACGTTCACCCTCCTGGTGACCACCACCGATCCGTTCCAGGTCTTCCTGAGCAACATCCGCTTCGACTCGATCGACGGCGAGATGGCGTTCGTGGATGCCAACGATCCGAACTCCACCGACTGGCAGGACGGCAACCTGGCCCCCATGTGGGGTTCCACGGGCGGCACGGCCAACCCCGTCTTCTCGATCAACGACGACTCCGCCGTCGCCATCGAGGACCAGAGCTGGGGTGCGGTGAAGGCGCTGTTCAACTAGGACGCGTCCGGACCGAAACGACGACGGGCCCGGAGCCGACGCTCCGGGCCCGTTCGCGTTTGCCGACACCCGCTGCCGTCTCCCCGGCTCAGGCCGGCGGCTGCCACAGCTCGACCCGGTTGCCCGCCGGGTCGACGAACCACCCGAAGCGGCCGAACTCGCCGTCCTCCTGCTGCGGCACGACCTCCGCGCCGCCCTGGGCCACCTGGGCCAGGGCGCCGTCCAGATCGTCGACGATCAGGTTGATCATGAAGGCCTGCCCCGACGGTCCGAAGTAGTCGGTGTCCGCCTTGAAGGGGCACCAGACGCTCAGGCCGTCGTCCGCCAGGTCGGCGTGGGACAGGCTGGCCCCGTAGGGGTGCTGCACCGGCAGCCCGAGCCATTCCGCGTACCACGCGCCGAGAGCCTCCGGATCCTCCGCCCGGAAGAACACGCCTCCGATTCCCTTGACCTGCGCCATGACCGTCTCCTTCCGTTGGGCGACGGGCCGGTGCGGCCCGGATCCGCCAGGTTTGCGCGGGCGTCGCGGTCAGCGACGCCGGGACCGTCCCCGCGCCGCCGCCGCCGGCGCCG
>JAGRNP010000044.1 GCA_020440705.1 bacterium
CCCTCCACCCCCTCGACGGAGCAAAACCTTGGCCCAGAAGTACTACGTCATCTGGCAGGGCCACCAGACGGGTATCTTCACCGACTGGACCACCTGCAAGCGCCACATCGACGGCTACCCCGGCGCGCGCTACAAGTCGTACAAGACCCGCCTCGAGGCGGAGCAGGCCTTCGCGGCCGGGGCCGGCCCCTCCCTCGGCAAGGCCCGCGCCGAGGCCGCCGCGAAGAAGAAGCGCCCGGCCGGCGCCAACGCCCTGAAGACCTGGACCACCGCCGACATCGACGCCCTCGACGTCGACGTGAAGATCTTCACCGACGGCGGCTGCGAACCCAACCCCGGCCAGGCGGGCAGCGGCCTCGCCGTCTACCGCGGCGGCCTGCTCACCGAACTGTATTCCGGCCTCTACGAACCCCGCGGCACCAACAACACCGCCGAGCTGAACGCCCTGCACCACGCCCTGCAGCTGGCCGCCGACGAGGTCGCCGCCGGCCGCACCGTCGCCGTGTTCGCCGACTCGAGCTACGCCATCCAGTGCGTCACGAAGTGGGCCTTCGGGTGGGAGAAGAAGGGCTGGCGGAAGCAGGGCGGCGAGATCGCGAACCTGAACCTCATCCAGCCCATGTTCGCGTTGTACAAACGCCTCGGGAAGAAGGTGCAGGTGCTGCACGTGAACGGCCACGTGGGCGTCGAGGGCAACGAGCTGGCCGACCGCATGTCCATCCACGCCATCGACAAGCGCGTGCGCGGCCTCGAACCGTTCCCCGTGCCCGACGAGCCCGCCGACGTCCTGAAGATGCGCAAGGGCTGAGGCGCGGCCTACTCCGGGCGCAGGATCTCCGGCCAGCCCAGGACCAGGTTCACGTGGCGCGGCACCGCCGTCTCCTTGGCGTCGATCACGACGAAGCGCTCGCCGTCGGCGGACACCGACCAGTTGCACGCGTCCATGTCGGGCGGCCCGATGACGAACAGCTCCTGCGGCCTGCCGATGCGCGGCCGCCCGTCCACGATGTCCACCGCCACCGCCGTCAGCGTGCCGTTGATCTGCTGGTAGACGACCTCGCGCCCGCCCTTCGTCCAGGCGACCCGCGTGCCCGACTTCACCGAGAGCTGCACCAGCGGCGCCATGGCGGGCCAGGGCGCCAGGTAGCTCTGCGCCGTGCCCGACTCGTCCGAGGAGAAGACGAACCACTTCTCGTCCGGCGAGAGCGCGGCGCCCAGCTCCGTCCCCGGGGTCTGGCGCACCACCCGCGGGTGGTCGGGGTCGTCCAGATCGACGGCCCACAGGTCGAACTGGGTCTTCTCGCCGGCGATCGCGAGGATCAGGGTGCGCTCGTCCGCCGAGACGTCGAGCAGGCGCACGTCCTGGCCCGACTCGTAGACGGGCACCGGCGCGTCGGGGCTGCCGACCTCCTTGCGGTACACGGAGTAGTGGCCCGAGCGGTCCGAGATGAAGTAGAGCCGCCGGCCGTCGCGGCTCCAGGCCGTGTCCAGGTCGTCGGCCGGATGCGTGGTGAAGCGCGAGCGCAGGCCCCGCTCGAGGTCGATCAGCCAGATGTCCCAGGTGCCGATCTGGTCGATGGTCGTGTTGGCCGCGAGGTAGCGCCCATCCGGCGAGAGCGCCACGATGGCGTAGTTGTCGTCCTCGGCCGCCGGCTCGGCGACGACCCCGTCGCGGCCGATCCAGTTCAGGCTCGAGAGCTGTTCGGCCGAGCCCCGCAGGTAGCACAGGGAGCCCTCGGACGAGATGGAGTAGGCGGCGCGGGCCGCCCCGTTGATGATCATCACGTCGTCGACCACGATCTGCGGCGAGCCCGACAGGCGCCCGGTGCGCGGGTCCATGGGCTGGGCCACCAGGTTGCCGTTGCGTTCGTAGACGAGGCGGCCCGAGGCCCAGGTGCCCATGACGCGGGCGTGGGTCACGACCTGCGTGGAGTCGCCGTCGAGGCTCGCGAAACGGATCTCCGAGTCACGGTTGCCGCCGGCGCGGGCGAAGTAGATGAAGTGGCGTCCGTCGGGCATGAACTGCGGATGCCGGTGCGAGTTGAACTCCCGGTCGGCCGCCAGGTCGGTGACCGCGCGCGCCTCGCCGCCGGCGGCCGGTACCAGCCGGATCGAGGTGTTGTAGTCGGTCGTCAGCAGGATCTCGCCCTGCCGGTTCCAGCTGCCGCCCTTGCCGTTGCCCGCGTCGCAGATCTTCTGGGGCGGCCCGCCGTCGACCGGGATCTTCATGAGCCCGGTGTTGCGGTCGTAGTAGGCGATCCAGCGGCTGTCCGGCGACCAGAAGGGGTACTGGGCGTCGCGCGTGTCCGAGAGCCGGATCGCGCGCGGCTGGTCGAGCGAGCGGAGGTACAGATCGACGGTGTTGTTCTCGGCGTCCAGGGCGCTGAAGGCGACCATGGTGCCGTCCGGCGAGATCTCGGGCAGGCCGGGGAACGATCCGGTCACGTGGAAATTGGCGCCGTCGGGGGCCGGCAGGGCCAGATGCAGCGGCCCCGTGGCGTCGTCGCCGCCGCCCCGACCGCCCAGGGCGAACCAGGCCGCCACCGCCGCGAACACCGCGACGAGCACCCAGGGCACGATCCGCGCCGGGCCGCCCCGGCCCCCGGGCGTCGCGGCCACGGTCGCCATGGCCTGGGTGAACATGCCCGACTCGGCCGCCGGGTCCTCGAGCCGCACCCGCGCCTCGCCGATGTCGCGCAGGCGCTGGCGGGGATCCTTCTCCAGGCAGCGGCGCAGCACGCGCTCCACCTGGAAGGGCAGCTTCGGCGGCAGTGCGCTCCACTCCGGATCGGACTTCAGGATGCCCGCCAGGGTGTCGCTCGCCGTCTCGCCCACGAAGGTCTGCTTGCCGGTGAGCATCTCGAAGAGGATCACGCCGAAGGCCCAGATGTCGGCGCGACGATCGACTTCGCGCCCCCGCGCCTGCTCCGGGCTCATGTAGGCCGCCGTGCCGAGCACGGTGCCCACCTGCGTCATGGCGGCGGTCATGGTGGGCGCGCTGGAGATGACCTCCTCGCCCGACGACTGGCCGGCGAAGGCGCGCGCCAGGCCGAAGTCGAGCACCTTCACCTTGCCGTCTGGCGTGCGCTTGACGTTGGCCGGCTTCAGGTCGCGGTGGACGATGCCCTTCTCGTGGGCCTCCTCGAGCCCCTCGGCGATCTGCCGCGCCACGTCGACGGCCTCGTCGACCGGCAGCGGCCCCTTGCGCAGCACCTCGGCGAGGTCCTCGCCGTCGACGAACTCCATGACCAGGAAGATGGTGCCGGCGACGTTCTCGAAGCCGAAGATGCTGGCGATGTTCGGGTGGTGCAGCGAGGCGAGCACCTTCGCCTCGCGCTCGAAGCGCGCCAGGCGCTCGCCGTCGGCGGCGAACTCCGGCGGCAGCAGCTTCAGGGCGACCTCACGCCCGAGCTTGGTGTCCCGGGCCCGGTACACCTCGCCCATGCCGCCCCGGCCGATCTTCTCGCCCACCTCGTAGTGGGCCAGTCGCGTTCCCCGTTCCATGACTGCTTCTCCGCGGTTCAACCCCCCGTCGGCTCCCGCCGACCGCACCAGCATAGCGGAAATCGGAGAAAACGGCTCCGGTGATCTACCGGGCCACCCGGATCCCGTTCAGCTTGGCCACGAGTTCCTCGCGGGTGAACGGCTTCGCCAGGAAGTGCACGCGCTCCGGGGTCGTCGGGGACGGCAGCACCTCGTCGCCGTAGCCCGACATGAAGACGAAGGTCAGGTCGGGGTGGTCCGGCCGCACCTGCTCGTACACCTCGAGGCCGGACATGCGCGGCATGATCACGTCCGACAGCACGAGGTCGAACCCGCCGCTCTTCGCCCCGATCATGCCGACCGCCTCCCGCCCCGAGGCCGCTTCGCTCACCTGGTAGCCCAGCGCCGTGAGCGTGCGGTTCAGGTAGAGCCGCACGGCCTCGTCGTCCTCGATCACCAGCACCTCCGTGCCCCCGGCGGACGCCCGGGGCGCGGCGACCGGGGGCGTGGCTTCGCGCATGGGGTGCTCCCCGGCGCAGGGCAGCCACAGGCTCACCGTCGTGCCGACGCCCTCCGCGCTGTCCAGTTCGAGCCGACCGCCGTGCTGCCGCACGATGCCGGTCACCTTGGCGAGCCCCAGCCCGGCCGCATAGGCCCGGCCCTTCGTGGTGAAGAACGGCTCACAGGCCCGCTCGAGGTCGCCGCGCGCCATGCCGATGCCCGTGTCCTCGACCTCGAGCCGCACCCAGGGCTCGCCCGGATGCTCGGCCCACGCCGGCGCCGGATCGGCGGTGAGCCGCAGCCGCACCGTGCCCCCCGACCGCATGGCGGCCGCGGCGTTGTCCAGCAGGCACTCCAGCGCCGCGACGAGCTGCTCCTCGTCGGCCCGCACCACCAGGGGCCGGTCCGGAACCGTCACCTCCAGGTGCTGGTCCCCCCCGAGCTGCCGCGACAGGCCGCCCGCCGCACCGTCGATCACCGCGCCGAGATCGACGTCGCGGAACGACAGCATCTGACAGGCGCCGCAGGCCATCAGGTGGCGCACCAGGTCGCGCGCCCTCTCGGCGGCCCGCCTGATGGCGGCGAAGCTCTCCCGCTCCCCGTCCCGCAGGATGAGCTCGGCCTCGAGCAGGTCGAGATGGCCGAGGATCGGCATGAGCAGGTTGTTCAGGTCGTGGGCCACGCCGCCGGCGAGCATCGTCACCGACTCGAGCTTGCGGGTCTCGCGCTGCGCCGCCTCCAGTTCGTCCCGCTGCCGCGCCGCCTTGCGCACGGCGGTGAAGTCGAGCATGAAGCCCACCACCTCGTCGCCCTCGCCGGCCGCGGAGACGACCTCGAGCAGCCAGCGCTCGCTGCCGTCGGCCGCCAGCATGCGGTACTCCAGGTCGAAGTCCTCGCGGGCCTCGAGCCGGCGCAGGCGCTCCGTCTCGACCAGCGGCCGGTCGGATGGGTGCACGGCGGCCAGCCAGTCGGCGCAGGTCTTCCAATGGCTCGCCGGGCGCCCCAGCAGGGCCCCGATCTGGGGCCCCAGGTAGGTGTAGCGCCGCTCCTTCAGGTCGATGCGGAACGGGATCGCCCCGGAGCCCTCGATGAGGGTGCGGTAGCGCCGCTCGCTCGCGGCGGTCATGGCCTGGGCCCGCTCGCGCTCGGCCACCTCGTCCTGCAGCGACCGGTTGGCCGCCTCGAGGGCGCCGGTGCGGGCGGCCACCAGCCGTGTCAGCCGCCGATTGAAGAAGAGCATCGCCGCGATCACGACCACGACCACCGCCAGGCCGGCCAGCAGCAGGAGCCGGGTCCGCCGACCGAGCCCCGCCGGCTCGCCCTCGTCGGCGATGAAGCCGACCAGGCCCGGCTCGGCCGGGACCATGCCCAGTTCGTGGTAGGTGGCGAAGGTGCGCTGCACCCGGTCGTGGCTGATGTGGCCGATGTCGACCAGGTCGGGCAGGATCACCGTGCGCAGGGCCGATGCCTCGAACAGCAACTGCTCACGGGTCTTGTTGGTGGCGTAGTGATCGAGGATGTAGTCGACCATCTCGCCCGGATGCTCCATGGCGTAGCGCCAGCCCGCCCGCACGGCGCGGCGCATGGCCACCGCGACGTCGTGGTGCTCGTCCCAGACGTGCTGCGAGGTGAAGAGGGCGTCGCCGAAGAAGTCGACGCCGTACTCGAACGGCCGCAGCAGCCGCGACTCGACCCCGCGTTCGGACAGCAGGTACGGCTGGTTGGCGATGCTCCCGTTCATGCCGACGATCTCGCCGCGCACGAGGCGGTCGAGGGCCGTGCGGTCCTTCGCCAGGATGCGCACCTGGTCGGGATCGATCCCCGCCCGGGTGAACATGGCGATGAACTCGGCCTCCTCGGCCCGGTTGAGCATGATCTCGCGCCCGACCAGGTCGCGCGGCGTGAACACCGGACCGTCGGCCCGCACGATGATGGCGCGATTCGAATGCTGGAAGATGGTCGCCAGCAGCACGACCGGCTCGCCGCGGGCCCGCTCGGTGACCAGTTCGGAGGCCAGGACGCCGAACTGCGCCCGGTCGCTGACGACCTCCTCGGCCACCTTCACCTCGGGCCCGCCGGCCCGGAGCTCCACGTCCAGACCGGCCGTCGCGAAGTACCCTTCCTTCTCCGCCGCGTAGTAGCCGGCGAACTGGAACTGGTGGCGCCACTTCAGCTGCAGGACGATGTGATCGGTGGGAGGTTCGTGCGCCGGGGCCCGGGCCGGCCCGAGCAGCGCGAGCGACGCCGCCAGGAAGAGCCACGAAACTGGAGTTGTCAGCCGCATGTCGGGGGCCTCTGCCGGTGCCGGCGTTCCGGGCGAGAACGGGGCTGCCTCAAGCCTAGCCGATCAAGCCCCGCCCCCGCAAGCCGATAAAGGAATCTGGACCTTTGAACAAAGGCCATCCATAATCGCCGGCAAGGAGTCCTCCATGCGCCGTTGCCGCCGCGCCTTCCCGCCGCTGGTCCTCGTCGTCGTGGCCGTCGCGGCCGCCCCGTCCCCGGCCGCTCCCGTCTTCTACGGCCGCCTCGACATGTCCCTCACCTGGTCCGACTCCGGCCGCGCTCCCCACGAACCGGTCGCCGGCACCAGCCTCGAGAACAACTTCACCCGGGTCGGCCTGCGGGGCGAGCGGCCCCTCGGCGACGCCTGGAGCCTCTTCTACCGCATCGAGGCCGGTGTCCAGGCCGAGGACCAGGCCGCCGCGAAGACCCCGTTCACCTCGCGCCCCACCTACGTCGGCATCGCCGGGCCGTGGGGGCGGCTGGCCGCCGGCCGCATCGACCCGGTGTTCAAGATGACGAAGGGCTTCGTCGACGCCTTCGACAACTACGCGACCAAGCACGATCGCCTGCTTCCCGGCGACAAGCGCCACGGCGACTCCCTCGAGTACAAGACGCCCCGCTGGGGTCGGCTGCAGGCAGGCGCCAGCTACCTGCTGGCGGACGAGTACTATCCGGTCGGCGATCCCCGGCGCGAGAATCCCAACCTGCAGCTCGCCGCGACCTGGGGCGACAAGCGCTTCCGGAGCGGCCCGGTGTACGCCGCCGTCGCGTGGAACGACGGCATCGAGGATTTCCGCGGCACGCGGCTCGTGGCCATGGCCGCCGTCGGCCGCTGGACCGTGGGCGGCCTGGCCCAGTGGACCGAACTGCTCGAACCGGGCGCCCCCGACCTCGCCGCCCGCGACGGCTTCGGCGCCTTCGCCAGCCTGGCCTGCCGGCTCGGCGCCTGGCGGCTGAAGGCCCAGGCGGGGCGCGACGACTCGGGCACCGGCCTGATCGCCCGACGCGCCTACGCCGACCCCGCCGCCGTGATCGCGGCGGTGCCGACGGTGACGGGTTTCGCCCTGGGCTGGGAACGGAGCTTCGGGCCGGACTTCCGCCTGCACGGCGAATGGGGCCGCTTCACGGTGGACGGCGTCGACGGCTACGACGACACCGTCGTCAGCCTCGGCCTGCGCTACGACTTCGAGATGACCGCGCCGGAATGAGGCTCCCGACGGGCCGCTAGCGATCGCCGACGTCGCGACGGAACGTCGCCCCGATGCGCGCGGCCACGTCGCCGGGCACGCCCGCCGCGGCGGCGAATGTGGTCCAGCGCCGCACCGCCGACGCCACGTCCGCGATCACGTCGTCGGCCTTCCTGATGTTCATCTCCGTCGCCACCGCCAGCAGGTCGGCCCGCGTGATCCCCTCCCGCCGGCCGTTGACCGACATCTGGTGGCGCGCGGTCCAGGCTCCGTCCGGGTTGTAGGCGTACGTCACGTCGAAGGCCGGCGCGAGGCTCCAGGTGCCGTCGCGGTCCATCAGGTAGGCGATGTTCTTGGTGTGGTCGTCCTGGTTGCGCGCGATCACGTTGAAGACCATGCGCCGGTACTGCTCTTCGGCCGCCGGATAGGGCAGGCGCAGCCGGCGCATCACCTGGAAGGCCTGCTCGTAGGCGTGCCGGTCGGGCTGGTTGAAGTCGAGATGGGCCATGGCGCACAGCGATTGCAGGTGCCGCTTCTCCCCCGCGTCGGTGCGGTCGAAACGGCGCGTCATGAAGTGGGCGCGGCCGCCCTCCTCGAGCAGCCGGCACGGCATCATGGTGATCCCGGCGGCGGCCGCCATGGCCGCATAGGCGTATTCGATACGCCCGTAGCCGGCCGGCGCGCCCAGTTCGTGGTCGTGCACCCCGTCGAACTTCAGCAGCCAGTGGCGGAAGCCGGGCGGCGCCGCCACCTGTCCCGACCGGACCTCGCCCGTGCTGTCGTTCACGGCCACGACGGCCTTGGGCCGCCCTCCCCCCGCGCTGGTGCCGACGCGGATGATGTCGAGGAGCGACTCGGTGGCGCGGTCGGCGAGATCGCCCGTCATGCCGGCGCGCCGGCCCGCCACCGCCTGGGCCAGATGCACGAGCTCGGCCACCTCGACCGGCGTCGACGTGTCGAAGTCGGCCTGCAGGGCGGGCGCGAACTCGAGCGCCCCCATGCCGCGCGCACCGGTGTAGCAGAGCCGCTCGACGGGACTGAAACTCGCGGGCGCCCGCCCCTGCCGGGCCAGCCACGCGTCGATGATGCTGTTGCCGAAGGCGTCGGGCAGGGCGTCGGCGAGCAGGCCGGGCAGACCATGGAAGGTGTCGCGGGGCAGGTTGCGGAAGGTGAAGCGCGCGTCGCCGCGCCGCGCCACCGCCAGGGGCATCTGCAGCGGCGCCACGTCGAGGCCGCGGGCCAGGAACTCGCGGTCGAACTCGAAGGTCGCGGCCGCCGCGGCCGGATCCCAGGCCACCGCTCCGATCACCTCGCCCCACAGGCGCACGAGGGCCGTCTCGACCCGCCCCGCCGGGGCCGGCCTCACCACGACGAACCGCCCTCGTCGTCGTCCGCGGCGTCGGACCCGCGGCGCCCGCTGGCCCGCTGACGCTGCGTGCCCCCCCGCCGGGCGAGCTCGAGCGGACTCGGACCCGGATCCGGCACCAGGGCGCCCCAATCGTCGAGGGCTTCGAGCGCCCGCAGCACCTGCACCAGGGTGAGGGTGCTCGTCGACGCGCCCCGTTCGTACTCGCTGACGGTGGAGCGGTTCAGCCCGGCGCGGTCGGCGAGTTCCTGCTGGGAGAGATTGCGGCGCAGCCGGGCCTGGCGCAACCGCTCCCCGAGATCCCGCAACAACTCGCGGTCACTGACGGCGTAGATGTCCATAACGCCTCCTTTTCCCGACATCAACATAGCAAACACACTTTATATCGGCAATTTCCATCATAAACAAAATCGTGTTTTTTGATGGGTATATCCAACTTAGCGATCAAATTTTCTAATTATGATGGATATATCCAACACAAGGACAGATTGACGGCTGCGCTTGCGCGCTGGGGAAACGGCCCCATCTTGTGCCCAGACCTTCCACCCCAACCCGGGACGGACCATGGACGCAGTCATCACCCACTACCTGCACTACCTCGGCTTCGGTCTCCTCTTCGCGACCCTCGCCGCCGAGTTGGCCCTGTTCCGCCCCGCCGTCAGCGGCGAGGTCGCCCGACGCCTGGCCCGCATCGACGCCCTCTACGGGCTCGCCGCCGTCGTCGTGCTCGCAACCGGCCTGCTGAAGGTCTTCGTCTACGGCAAGTCCGCGGCCTACTACGGGCAGAACTTCGTCTTCCACATCAAGGTGACGCTCTTCGCCATCGTCTTCGGGCTGTCCCTGGTGCCCACCGTGCGCTTCTTCCGCGCCCGCGGCGCCGCGAACGGAACGACGGTGACCTACCCGGCCGCCACCGGACGGCTGCTCGTCATCGAGATGGCGGTGCTGGTGCTGATCCCGCTGCTGGGCGTGCTCATGGCCCACGGGTACGGCTACCGGGCCTGACCCGCGCACGGCGCGCGGCGCCGCCCCGCTCAGTGGATGTAGCCGAGCGAACGCAGCTTCCGCCGGGCGGCGGGGCTCAGGTGGTCGTCGCCCAGCGGCGGCCGCAGGGTGACCGGCTGCTCCGGATCGATGCGCCGCAGGAGCTCGTCGCGCAGGGCGGCCACACGCGCGGGGTGATCGGCCGCCACATCCCGCGTCTCGCCCGGATCGGCCGTCAGGTCGAAGAGCATCTCCCGCCGCGTCCCGTCCCGCCACCGCACGACCAGCTTCCATTCGTCCACGACCAGCGTCTGCCAGCAGTCGTCGGCCCGGCTGCCGTGCCCCGCCAGCAGCAGCGACGGCGGCGCGGCGTCCGGCGCGGTGAGCACCTCCATGAGGTCGCGGCCGTCGACGTCGTTGGGCTTGGGCTGCCCGCGGGCCCCGCAGACGGTGGGCAGCACGTCCAGCAGGGACACGCGCCGCCCGACCACCGTCCCGGCGAACTGGCCGCCGGGCAGCTTGATCACCAGGGGCACCTGCAGCACCTCCTGCCAGGGCTGGGCATGGGTGAACCAGAGATCGTGCTCGCCCAGGTGCTCGCCGTGGTCGCCCACGGCGATGATCAGCGCCTGGTCGTACAGGCCCGCGGCCTTCAGCGCCTGCACCACCCGCCCCACCTCGTGGTCGACCGCGCTCACGCCCGCCGCGTACTGCCGCACCGGGTAGTCCCAGTCGGTCACGCCGTCGAGCCAGTCGTACATGCGCTCCCGGTTGACGGCATCGACCGCGTGGTTCCGGTCCGAGCGCAGGAAGTCGATCAGCGGCTCGCCCGGCCCGCGCGGATCGCCGTCGTAGTACATGCCGTCGAAGGGGGCCGGCGGCGTGTAGGGCGCGTGGGCGTCGAAGTAGTGCAGGAAGAGGAACGCCGGACCGTCCCCCTCCTCGGCGAGCCACGCGAGGCCGCGGTCGGTGATCAGGCCGCCGTTCTTGCGCCCGCCGGTGCGCAGGTAGAGATGCCGGTCGAATCCCTGCCCCATGCCGAACTCCGGGGTCAGCCAGTCGATGCTGACGAACGCGCCCGTGCGGTAGCCCTCGCCCTGCAGGCGCTCGGCGAGGGTGGTCAGGGCGTCGTCCAGCTTCAGATGGCGGCCGCCCACGTAGCCGTGGCGGAAGGTCGTCAGACCGGTCATCACCGAGGCGAAGGCGGGCGCCGTCCACGGCGCCGTCGACTGGCAGCGGGTGAAGAGCACGCCGTCGGCGGCGAGGTCGTCGAGATAGGGCGTGCGGATGTCGCGCTTGCCCGCCGCGTGCAGGTGGTCGCCGCGGACGGTGTCCAGGCCGAGAATGATCACCGGCGCCCGCGGCGCCGGCACGTACGGGCCGGACGGGGCCGGACGCTCGCGGCCGCACCCGGCCACCACGCAGGCCGCCGCCAGCAGAAACGACCCGAGGCTGCGGACGAAGGCGATGCGGAGGAACGTGGGCGTCATGGTTCGGCTCAGCGGGGTTCGCCGAGCTCCACATCGAGGTTGCGGATGAAGATGCTCAGCAGGTCGGTGTGCACGTAGCACACCGAGAAGGTGATCATGGGCTGGGCTTCGGGATGGAAGATGCCGTAGGTCCATTTCAGGAGCGACCGGTCCTCGCCGAAGGCCGACATGTCGATGCCCGCAGTATCGACCGACTCGGCCAGGCTGGTCAACAGCAGGGACGGCGTGGTCGACACCGTGGCGTGCGACCGCCCCGAACGCATGTCCGACAGGCCGCACTGCTCGAGCAGGGGATACAGGCTGATCTGCGTGACGCGGTGGTCGCGCAGGCTCGCCACCCCCTCGCGGAAGCACGCCTCGGCCGGCTGGGGCAGGCGCAGGTAGGTGATCTCGAGCAGGGCCCCTGCCTCGCCGCTCGCCGTGTCCACCGACCGCAACCGCAGGTAGTAGGGGAAGTGGCCGCGGTCCCAGTAGGCCGCCGCCGCCTCGTGCACGAGCGGATCGTGGCTCGCCCGCAACTCGTCGCGCAGGAAGCCGGCCAGGGGCTCCGCGCGCGACCGCCCCTCGCGCAGCTCGCAGGCGCCCACGCGGCTGATGCGCGAGTAGGCCCGCAGCTTCGACGTGAGCGAGATCTGCTCGTCGGCCACGACGCCGGTGTTGGCGAAGATGGGGGTCTGGGAAACGATCTGGTAGGGCGACTTGGGTTTGCTCTGGATGAGCATGCCCTTGGTGACCAGCGACTCGACCGACTTGCCGGCCGTGTTGCGCGACTTGCGCACACCCTTGGCCAGGGCCGAGACGCTGATGATGTCGCCTTCGCCGAAGCCCGGCACGCCCTGGGCGATGGCCCACTCGAGAAAGCCGACGATCTCGTCGCTGGCGCTGCGGGCCCGGGGCCCGGCGGGACGGCTCAAGCGGAAGAGCCGGAAGGACTCCTCGTACTTCCGCGGGCTGTCATCGCTCTTCGGGCGTCCCATCGCCACGTGCACTGCCCCCCAAATCCCTTGATCCGTTGGTCTTGGAACGGACCCCCTCGGCCGCGCCGGAAAAAATCATTCTATATGCTTGACGCGCTTTTGTCGAGTTCATATAATGCTTTCAACATTAAGTCATAAATGATGCGCTTGTGACTTGATGGCGTCAGGGCATCGTTGCTTCTCGCAGGGGTCGGCGGTGCCCGCCCAAAAAAGCCTGGCTCGACAGGCCCTCGCCCAGCCTGGCATCGCCGACCGCGGTCTCGTCTCTCCCCTTGTTCCCGTCAGGGAGCATCCCCCGGAGATCGCTGGTCGGGGAGCTACGATGCCAGGCCCGAACACCCCCGGTTGATGGTGCCGGGGGTGTTCCTCTGTCCGGGCCGAGCGGTCGCCTGGCAGGCTGTTGAAGAACTCATTCTGGTGCCCGGTGCGCCTTGCCGGGCCGAGATCGAGGCGCGATCCCGCCGCCGTGGCCGTAGCTGCGGCAAGGGATCGCGACGCGGAGATCGGTTCGGCAACGTGTGCCGCGGGCCGGGAGGAGTTTTTCGACAGCCTGCTAGAGACTGAGCAGGATGATCCCCCCCACCGTCATCAGCATGCCCAACACGCCCTTGGTCGTGAGCGTCTCCCCGCCCACCGTCAGCGCCAGCACCGCGCCGAAGAGCGGCGACGTGAAGGCGATCGGCATCACGCGCGACAGGGAGCCGCTCTTGAGCGCCGTGTAGAAGCACAGCATGCCCAGCGAACCGGCCACGAGGCCGCCGCCGATCACCATGTACAGCAGGGGCCGCGTGCCGGCCTGGCCCAGGGTCTTCCAGTGGGGCGCGCTGACGGCGCCGAGCACCACCACCGCCACGGCCGTGCGCAGGGCGATGCCCAGCTGCGGCGGCAGGTGTCCCAGGTGCAGGCCGCGCTTCTCGAAGTAGCCGCCGATGCCCCAGCAGGCGGCGGTCAGCAGGGCGAACACGATCGCTTTCACGGATGCGCTCCTCAGAGGTTCTCGACGGCGCGCAGGTACCGCGCCTCGAGCTCCTGGTCGTTGGTGACGAAGATGACCTGTTCGATGGCGGGACAATCGGGCAGCGTCGCGGCCACGGTGCCCACGGCGACGGGCACCGCCAGTTCGTGGGGGTAGCCGAAGATGCCGCAGCTGAGGCAGGGGAAGGCGACGGTGCGGAAGCCCTCGGCCTCGGCCAGGCGCAGGGCCGCGCGGTAGCACGACGCCAGCAGTTCGGCCTCGCCCCGGTCGCCCCCCTCCCACACCGGTCCGACGGCGTGGATGATGAAGTCGGCGGGCAGGCCGAAGCCCGAGGTCAGGCGCACCTCGCCGGTCGGGCAGCCGCCCAGGGCCCGGCAGGCCCGCGAGAGCTCCGGGCCCGCCGCGCGGTGGATCGCGCCGTCCACGCCCCCGCCGCCCGAAAGGTCGCGGTTGGCGGCGTTCACGATGGCGTCGACGGCGAGGTTGGTGATGTCGTCCCAGACGACGGCGAGGCGGTCGCGGATCGATTCGCTCAAAGGGGGTGCGCTCCCGGTCGCGGACCGGTGGTCGCGGGGCGGAGTGCCCCGGGCCGGCCGGTCCGATCCGCGACGAGTATCCCATCACGCCGGGCCGAGGCAACCCCAAACAGGGACGGACCTGCTAGCGCTGCCGGGCGGCCCGCCGGCGGCGCGGCCACTCCCAGAGGAGCCCGAAGAGACCGGCCGCGAGGAGCAGGTGCAGCACGAACGGGGCCGTGCGCAGACGGTAGAGGGCGTAGGCGGTCCAGCCGGCGCGGCGGAACGCGACGCTCATGTCGACGGGCCCGGCCAGGTCGGTCGGGATCGGACGCACGACGCCGCGCAGCATGGCGCCCGGCGGCAGCGGGGTCTCGGCCGGCACGCGCAACTCGGCCGCGTCGGCCCGCGCCTTCAGGGTGTAGTCCCCCTCCACCTGGCTGATCTCGACCTCGTAGGCCGTGGCGCCCGGCACGGGATTCCAGCGCAGCACGGGTGTCGCGCTGTGCACGACCTCGCCTTCGACGGGCCGCACGAAGCCGGCGTCCGGAGCGGCCCGGCGGGCACCGGTGTCCGGGGACGCGGGCGGCCACAGGAACACGCCGGCCAGCGAGGCGGCCAGGGCCAGGGCGCTCCAGGCGGGAACGCCGACGAACGCGCGGCGGTGCGGCAACCGGCGTGGCCGGGTGCCGGCCGCCGGCGCCGCCGTCAGGTGCGCGATCACGGCCGCCTCGGCCGCGCGCTGCAGCCGGCAGGCGTCGCAGATGAACAGGTGATCTTCCAGACCCTGCCTTTCGGCCGGGTTCGTCTCCGGATCGTCCAGGCGCGCGAGGCGTTCTCCCCAGCGGGGGTCGACGCACTCGAACCCCCCTGCGCCCGCTGCGGCGTTGTCTGTCACGACTTCCTCCTCCAGTCCCCGTTTCCGTCGTGGTCCGTTCGCGATTCCCCACCGGAAGAACAATCGAAGAGCAGGTCGCTCAAGAGCCGACCGGCCCGGGCCAGGCACACCGCGCGGCGGTGGTAGAGACCGGCGACCGTCTTCAATCCGGCCTCCCCGCGCATTTCCTCGGCCGTACGCCCTTCGCGGAACAGGGCCTCGAGCAGGCGCCGGCAACCGTCGTCCAGGGCGGCGAGGGCCCGCCGCACGAGAGCGTCGCGCTCCCGCTCCTCGAGCAGGGCGAGGGGGCCGTGGGCGTCGTCGGCCACTTCGTCGGCGAACTCCGTCACGTCGGACGCCGCCCGGCGGCCCGCCCACAGCAGGTGATTGCGGCAGCGGTTGCGCGCCACCGTGACCGTGAACGAGACGAGATTGCCGTCGAAGCCCCCGCGACGCCGGATGTATTCGAGAACGGCCAGCGCGGTGTCCTGGGCGATGTCGGGGGCGTCGGCCGCGTCGCGGCCCAGGAAGACGCGCGTCGTGACCGCCGCATGATGGCCGACGATGGCGAACAGGCGTTCGCCGGCGGCGGCGTCGCCGGACACGTATCCGACGACGAGTCCGGTGAGCTCGGAAGCCGATGACGGAAGGGGTTCGGAGCCGTCAGCGCTCATGGCAGGGGATCCCGGGGAAGCGGCGGGGCGGTGGCCATTTGCCTTGCTTCGCACTACGATAGGATGCTCTATTGGCCCTGTCCACCTGCAACCCCTTTGGATGACTGGTTTTAAGGAATTCCGTACCATGAGCGGACACCGGACGGCCCCCCCCGTCACCAGATCCCTCGCCCTCTCGGTCCTGTTCGGCTCGCTGCTGGTCCTGACCTTCGGCGGTTGCGGCGAGCAGGCCGCCCCGGCCTGGTGGTCCGATTTCCACGACCTCTCCCACGTGCCCCTCTCTTCCGATCTGCGCCCCGGGCTCGAGGCGGCGGTGGCCCGGCTCGGCACCCCCGCGCCCGACACGCCGTCGGTGCGCGACTTCAACCTCTACCGCCGCTGGCACGAGGAGCTCGCCCACCCCGCGGCGCGGACCGCGCTCGGTGACAGCCTCTACGCGCGCTGGGCGGCCGACCCCGGCAACGTCCTCTGGCTCGAGCTGGCCCACATGTACCGGCACCGGCTCGACCGCGGTGACGACTTCGCAGCCATGCTCGCGCGCCCGGCCCTGAGCGACACGACCACGCCGCTGGGGCTCGTCGCCACGGCGATGGTGACCTCGAACACCCGCGTGACCCGCGGCATGTACCGCCGGGCTCTCGAGCGGTCCGACGAGTTGGCGCCCCTGTCGCGCGTGAGGGCCCGCCTCAACTACCTCTACCAGACCCGGACCCGCGACAACTTCGCGGCGTCCATCTTCGCGGCGATCGAACTGGCGGGCCAGGCGCGCGAGATCGGCGGCCCCTCCTGCGAAAGCCTCGTGTGGGACCACGTGGCGGCCGGCCTGATCAAGGCCGACCGGCTCGACGACGCCCTCTGGGCGGCGGCCATGTGCGGCGCCACGGCGGCGGAGGCCGGGCACGCGTACCAGGTTCTCGAGGCCCGCCTCACCATCGCCCAGACCCTGGGCGACCGGGGCGAGAAGGAGGCCGCCGTCGCCCGCCTCGGCCGGTACGGCGCCCAGGCCGAGGCGAAGGAGTACTACTGGCTCGCCATCCGCGGCTACGACCGGGCGGCCCAGTTCGCTTCGGTCGACGGCGACTACGAGACGGCCCTGCACTTCGACCGCATCCGGCTGCCCCTGGTCCGGCGCATCGGCGACGTCCGCAACATCCCGCGCACCCTCGCCTGCATCGCCGACGACCACCGGCTGGCGGGCCGGCTCGACTCGACCCGGGTCTATCTCGACAAGGCCGCGGCCGAGGTGCGCGCCCATCCGGACATCACCGAGAACGCCGCCAAGATGGCCGAGCTGCTCGCCGAGTACGCCTGCGAGGTCGGCCGCTATGCCGAGGCCGAGTCGCTGCTCGCCGCCGCCGCCGAGGCCAACGACCGCTGGGAAGGCCCTTCGGCCCGGGCCCGACTCATGCTGCAGATGGTGCCTTCGGCCCTCGACGCCGGGCGCCCCGACCTGGCCTACGCCTGGCTCGCCGAGATCCGGCGCCTCGAGAATGTGCTCCCCGCCCGTTACCGGCTCAGCAACCAGATCGCCGACCTCGAGATCCTGTCGGCGCGCCTGCTCGCCCAGCAGGGCGAGACCCGCGAGGCCGCCGCGGCCCTCGATCGCGCCCGCGCGGCCCTCGACCGGGTCGACAACGCCGAAACCCGCTGGAATCTCGAGGCCCGCAGCGGACAGCTGGCGATCCAGCGGGGCGATGCGGTCGCCGCCGAACGCCATTTCCTGAGCTGCCTGGACGCCGCCCTGCAGGGCCGCAACGCGCGCACCCTGGCCCGCAGCCGTTTCCAGATGGGCGAGTTCTACCTCGCCGAAGGGCGCTATGCCGATGCGCGCGCCATGTTCTCCCTGCTCAGCTCCGAGATCACGTTCGGTCACGCCTACCGGACGGGCCTGACGAGCCTGCTCATGCTCGGGCTGACGAGCGAGGCCGAAGGCGACCTCGCGGCGGCCGAGCATCACCTGGAGGCGGGCCTGGCCCGCCTCGGCGCCGACGCGCCGCGCGACCTGGTGGTCCGCTTCCGGCTCGCCCTCGCCCGGGTGCACTCGCGACAGGGGCGGTGCGACGCGGCGCGGTCGGAGCTCTCCGGGCTGATCGAGCGGCACGACGTGGAGCTCGACCACTTCGCCGACCTCGAGCTCTTCCGCGAGGGCATTTCCCGCGACGTCGTGCGGGCCGCCGTCGCCAACGAGGTGCGGGCCGCGGGCAACCCCGCCGCCGCCGCGGCCGCGTCCCTGGCCTGGGCGCATCCGGAATTGGCCCTGCAGCACGAGGCCGGCACGTTGCCGTTGCCGGCCCTGGTCTTCCTGGTCGGCGACGACCAGTCCTGGGCCTGGCGCATCACGGACGACGGCGTCGAACTGCGTCGCCTGCCCGCCGCGGCGGCACTGCGCGAGCTGGCGGCGCCCCTGCTGGTCGATCTCGGCGAGCCGGACCGCCCCCTGGACGCGGCGCGGCGCGACACCCTCGCCGCGACCCTGCTGGGCGACCTGGCGATGGTGTGGCCCGCGGGCGGCACCCTGCACCTGCTGCCCGACGGCGTGCTGCGGCTCGTGCCCTGGACGGCCCTGAACCTGCCCGGAACCGATCAGCTGCTGCTCGACCGCGGTCCGCTGCTCGAATGGCCCGCAGCGGGGCCGAATCCGCACGAGCGCCCGGCGGCCCCGTCGAGCCTGGATCTGCTGGCGGTGGGGTGCGACGAACCTGCCGCCGAGGTGCGACGGCTGCGCCAGGCCGAGCGCGAGGCCGCGGAGATCGGGGCCGCATGGAACGGCCCCCGCGCGCTGGTGCTGCAGGGCGCCGCGGCCACCTGGCCGGACGTCGTCGCGGCGGGGCTGGACACCTTCGGCGTGATCCACATCGCCTCCCACGCCGAGATCCATCACGGGACCGGACGGCGTTCCACCCTGCGCCTGGTGACAGGCGAGGGCAGCCGTCCGGTGACCATGACGGAGGTCGCGCGCCTCGGGCTCGAGGCCGAACTCGTCTTCCTCTCGAGCTGTCGCTCGGGGCAGCCGCTGTCGGCGCCCGTCGCCGGCCCAGACGACTTCACCGAAGCCTTCCTCGCGGCGGGGGCCCACGCCGTGATCGCCTCGACGTCCTGGGCGGACGACACGGCGGCCCGGCGTCTGGCCGACAGCTTCTACCGGCATTGGCGGGCGGGGGCGAGTCGCGCGGCCGCGCTGCAGCAGGCCCGCAAGGACGTGCAGCGCGACCACCCCCACCCATCGTACTGGGCCTTCACGCGCCTGGTCGCCCGCAGCGACTAGACGCGTTTCCGGATCGGTCAGGGCTCCGAGCGCGGCCGGATGTCGCGATCGTAGGCCACTTCGCTCCAGCAGCAGTCGCCCTGCGAAGTGCCGGCCAGCGCCCCGTTGTCGACGGGCGTGCCGCCCGAACCCCCCGTGCCGTCGTCGGACGTGCTTCCGTCACCCGCCGTCCAGCGCGAGAAGTGGTCGATGCTGTAGCGGCCCCGCGGCACGTCGGACTTGGCCATGGCGATCTGGTTGTCCTTCTTCTCCACCACGCGGTAGTGGTACGAACCGTCGTGCTCCTCCTGCTCGAGGTACCACAGGCTCATGCCGCTCGCCGGGGCCGTGCCGGCCCACTCCGGCCACACGATCTCGATGTGCACGGGCTGGCTGAACCGGATGCCGTCGGGGTGGAACTCGAACGGCACCGAGGTGGCCGTGACCGGTCCGGTGACCGGGATCTCCATGACGAACTCCACGGGATTGGGACGGTTCAGCGGCAGGGTACCGGGGTCGACCGTCAGGGAGACGTCGTAGCCCGCCGGCCATCCGGCCGGATGCACCGAGAACACGCCACCCGTTTCGCAGTCGATCGTCTGGCGGAAGACCTGCATCAGGACCCCGTCGTCGTTGTGCCACATGGCGTCGAGAGCCTCGTGCAGGACGGGGTCGTCGGTGCCGGTGACATCGGCGTTGCGCCCGATGGCGGGCGCCGGGTCGAGGGCGAAGGATCCGGAGTGGTCCTGCCCGCAGCCCCCGGCGACGGCGAGCAGGAGCAGCAGGGCGAAGGCGATGTGAAGGTGCGGCAAGGTCTTCATGGCGAACAGTCCTCCCGGGACGGGTGGTGAGCGAGGGCGCGCCTACCCCTTCTCTTCGGCGGCCCGCAGGAACACGAGTGCGACCCCGGTGAACAGCCGGCGGAACGTCGGCTGATCGACCGGAAGGGCCCCCCGGCGCGGGTCGTAGACGACGTACCCGTCCGGAGTGGTCTCTTCGCATACGACGAGTTGATCCGGCCCCCAGTGCAGGATGCTGCCAGAAGGGATGGAAGGCCACTCCTCACTGGTCAGGACCCTGGGGAACCCCTGCAGACCGAGCTGTTCGGCGACCTCGAGGAAATTGACGACGTCTCCCGTGAGGGGCGAGGCGCACAGGCGCGACTCGATCTCGGCGGGTTCGACGGGAAGACCGTGGCGCTCCAGCACGCGGGCGAGACATGCCGCGGCGCAGCCGCTTTCGGAATAGCGCCTGGGGCGGTGGCTCACCGACGGGTTCAGCGCCAGTTCCTGGTCACGGATCCGGCGAAACGCCGGTTCCCGGGAACGTCTGCGGTTCCTTGACGTCATCGCGGGCGGCCTCTCTCACCACCCCGGCGCTGCGGCCCCTACCCGGCAACCACATGGGAATGCGAAATCCTCGGCGATAGGAATTGCGGGCGATGCATGACCATCGACCATCTGCAATGGGATGATTTCAGGGTCACCAGGCAGGGACCGACGCCGTGGGCGAGGTGCGGTGGTCGGTTGTCCAGGGGGCCGCCTCGGCGGTCCCCGACTGCTCGGTACAGGGGATGAACAACCGGGCACGGTCCGACTCAAGAGGTCACGACGGGAAATTTTCGGCAGGGCTCCGCGACCGGGTCAGTTCGCGCCGGCGGGAGCGACCCCGAGATGGTTCGCCAGGGCCGCGGCCAGGATGTCCGACTGGATCGGCTTGGTGAGATGGTCGTTCATGCCCGCCGCGAGGCAGCGCTGGCGGTCGCTGGCCATGGCGTGGGCCGTCATGGCGAGAATCACCACGTGCGGATCGAGGACGCCCGAGTCGGCCGCGCGGATCGCGCGGGTCGCCTCGAGCCCGTCCATCTCCGGCATCTGCACGTCCATGAGCACCACGTCGTAGTGGCGCTCGCGCAGCGCCTCGACCGCGCCCTTGCCCGTGCCGACCACGTCGAACGGGTAGCCCAGCTTGGTCAGGATGAGACCGGCCACGCGCTGGTTGATGGGATTGTCCTCCGCCAGCAGCACGCGCGGGGCCTCGCCGTCGCGCAGGGGCGCCGCCGGCAGGTCCGAGGTCGCGGCAGCCGCTTCGGCGGCCACGTTCGCGCCGGCGCTCACCTGGTCGATCAGGTCATGCAGGCGCCGATGGCGGATCGGCCACGTGAGCAGGGTGGCGAAGCCGTGCTCCTCGAGACGGCCGCGGTCGAGACGGTCGCCCGGATCGGCCAGGAGCGCCCGGGGGAACGGCTCCCCGTCGGCGTTCGCCGCCAGCTTCTGCGACAGCTCGCCCGGGTCCTCGCGCCCCGGCAGGCGCCCGATGATGGCCAGCCCGAAGCGCCCATTGTGCTCGGCCAGGGCGGCGAGGGCCGAGGCCGAGTCGCGGGCCGACACCGTCTCGCAACCCATGTGGGACAGGAGTTCGCCCGTCGCGTCGTGTTCCAGGTCGCGGCACGAGACCACGAGCACCGGACGGCTCAGCCCGGCACCGGCCGCCTCGCGGCGCGGTTCCTCCACTACCCGGACCGGCAGCTCGAACCAGAACCTGGCGCCCTGCCCCTCGGTGCTCTCGCACCCGATGCAGCCGTCCATCAGCTCGACGAGCTGCTTCGAGATGGCCAGCCCCAGACCGGTGCCGCCGTAGCGCCGCGTGGTCGAGGCGTCCACCTGCGAGAACGACTGGAAGAGGCGGAACTGCTTCTCGAGCGGGATGCCGACGCCGGTATCGGAGACCTCCCAGCGCATGACGCCCCGTCCCTCGCCCTTGCGCACGAAGGACACCCGCACGGCCACCGACCCCCGGGACGTGAACTTGATCGCGTTGCCCACGAGGTTCAGCAGCACCTGCCGCACGCGCCCGGGATCGCCCGACACGTTCACCGGCACCTCCGACCCCACGACGCCGGCGAAGACGAGCTCCTTCTCGTAGGCCTGCCACCCGAGCATGTCGCCGATGTCGTCGACGACCTGGCGCGGCGCGAAGGTCACGTTCTCGAGTTCGAGCTTGCCCACCTCGATCTTGGAGAAGTCCAGGACGTCGTTGATCACGTTCAGCAGGGCGTTGGCGCTCGACTGCACCATCTCGCAGTACTCGGCCTGGTCCTGGTCGAGCTGGGTGTCGAGGAGCGCGCCGGTCAGGCCGATGACGCCGTTCAGGGGGGTCCGCATCTCGTGGCTCATGTTGGCCAGGAATTCCGACTTGGCCCGCGTCGCGGCCAGGGCCTGCTCGGTGGCGTCGCGCAGGCGATCCTCGACCCACTTGCGTTCGTCGATCTCGGCCTTCAGGTCGGCGGTGCGTTCGGCCACGCGGGCCTCGAGCTCGCGGGTGCGCCGGCGCATCAGGCGCGTGCGGTAGGCGTAGGCGCCCCACAGGACGGCCAGCACCGCGGTGACGGACAGGGCCATGAACCAGGGGGTCCGCCACAGCGGGGGCAGCATGGTCACCTGCAGGCGGGCCTCGTGCGGGCTCCACACGCCGTCGTGGTTGGTGGCCCGCACCCGGAAGACGAAGCGGCCCGGGGGCAGGTTCGTGTACGAGGCGTGGCGCCGGTCGCGCACGTGGTGCCAGTCGTCGTCGAAGCCCTCCAGCATGTAGGCGTAGCGGATGCCGCGGGGCGCCGCGTAGTCGAAGGCCGCGAACTCGAAGGTCACGACGCGGTCGCGCGGCTCCAGCGTGATGGCGTCGGTGCTGTGGATCGGCCTGCTCAGCAGCACGCGCCCGTCGGCGTCCGGCCCCACCGGCACGCTGCGGTTCAGCAGCTGCAGGTTGGTCACGGCCAGGCGCGGCTGCAGGGTGCTGTTGCGGATCTCCTCGGGCCGGAAGAGGGTCAGCCCGTTGATGCCGCCGAAGTACATGGTGCCGCTGGCGCCGAGGAAGCAGCTCTGGGAGTTGAACTCGTTGTCCTGCAGCCCGTCCGAGACGTCGTAGTTGTCGAACTTCTCCGAGCGCGGATCGAAGCGGCTCAGGCCCATGTTCGTGCTGATCCACAGGGCGCCGTCGGGCGCCTCGAGGATGCCGTAGATGGTCGGGTTGGGCAGGCCGTCCTTGACACCCCAGCGCCGGAACGTGCCCGACTCCTCGTCGAAGAGGTTCAGGCCGTTGCCGGTGCCGATCCACACGCCGCCACGGCTGTCCTCGGCGAAGCAGATGACCACGTTGTTGCTGATGGTGGTCGGATCCCGGGGATCGTGCCGGAAGACCCGCGATTCGCCGGTGCGCGGGTCGAAGCGTTCGAGGGTCTCGTACCACGTGCCGGCCCAGACGTAGCCGCGGCCGTCGGCGTGGACGGCCCGCAGCTCGGCGTGGCCGAGCCCGACCCCCGTGCTGTCGGCGCCGTGCACGATGAACGTGTCCGCGCCGGCCACGTACTCGAGCAGGCCGTTCATGGTCGCGAGCCAGACCTTGCCGTCCGGGCCCTCGCTGAAGCCGAAGAAGCGCGTCTGCGCGAGGAAGGGCTGGGCCGAACCCTCGCCGCCGTAGCGGAGGAAGCGGTCGTGGGCGAAGTCGTAGCGGCTCAGCCCGGACAGGTCGGACCCCAGCCACAGCTCGCCGCGGCTGTCCGACTTCACGAACGAGAAGGTCGCGGCCTGCACGCTGTGGCGGTCGTCCTTCACGGGCTTGTAGACGGTCATCTCGTGGGTCCCGACGTCGAAGCGGTGCAGGCCGTTCTCGGTGCCCACCCAGATGTCGCCGCCGCGGTCCTCGGCCACCGACCACACCGTCGGGTTGGTCAGCTTGCCCCGCTCGAGCGAGCCGACCGCCATGTGGCGGAACGCCTTGGCGTTCAGGTCGAGGATGCCGAGTCCCTTCTGGGTCGCCGCCCAGAGCAGGCCGCGGGCGTCGATGAAGAGGCCGTTGACGTTGTCGCTCACGAGGCTGCGCGGATCGAACTTGTCGTACTGCACGTGCTGGATCGCGCCGGTGCGCGTGTCGATGACGTTCAGGCCGCCGATCATCGTCGCCACCCAGATGCGGCCGTCGGGCGCCTCGGCCACGCCGGAGATGGCGCCTGCGGTGAGGGCGTCCGGATCGTCGGCGTCGGCCTTCCAGCGCCGGAACGTGCCGTGCGCCCGGTCGAGCAGGCACAACCCGTCGACCGTGCCCGCCCAGATCCGGTTGTGCGAATCGACGGCCACCCGGTACACCAGGTCGCTGCTCAGGGAGAGGGAATCGGCGTCGTCGTGGGTGAAGACCTCCGCGGGGCGCCGGTCGGGACCGAAGCGGACGAGCCCGCCCGAGGTCGCCGCCCACACGTAGCCGTCGTGGTCGACGGTCACGTCCCAGGTGTCGGTCGAGGGCAGCCGCACGTCGCCGGGGGTGTCCGGATCGAAGACCGTGACGCTCGAGTCGGCGGGGTCGAAGTGCAGGATGCCGCTCGAGGCCGTGGCCAGCCAGACGGTCTGGTCGGGGTGCACCTCCAGCGAGGCCACCTCATAGGCCTCGAGGGTCTCGCCTGCGGCCGGGTCGTAGCGGAAGTTGGTGAAGTCGCCGCTCGCCGGATCGTAGAAGCCGAAACCGGCGTCCTCGGTGCCGTACCACACGCGGCCCCTGCGGTCGACGTCGAGGCACCAGACGCCGTTGCCGGCGAGGCTGCGCGGATCGTCGAGGTCGTTGGTGAAGATGACGAAGCTCTCGCCGTCCCAGCGGTTCAGCCCGTCCTGGGTGGCCAGCCAGACGAACCCGTCCCGGTCCTGGACCACCGAGTTCACCACGCCCTGCGACATGCCGTCGGCCGGGGTCACGCGCCGGAAGCGGTAGCTGTCCGGGAACTCGGCCCACGCCGCCGTGGCCGTCAGGGCCCAGGCGAGCAGCAACAGACAGGCCGGACGGCCTCCTAAAGCTTGGCGTCCCAACGGTTTCAACGACACGACCTCTGAGCGGGAGCGGGTCCCCGGCCCTGGCGGCGGGGGTCTCCCTGGATTATCGGGCCGCTGCGGGGGGCCTTTAGCCCTATCGAATCGGTGGCCGATCTGGTCAGTCCGTTGGGGGACAACGAGAACGCCCGGCCGCGGGGCCGGGCGTCGTCGGATTGAAGGGGGCGGAGCGGCTCAGCCGCCCATCAGGCCCACGGCGGCGTCGGCCAGGGCCTTGAAACGCTCGAAGAAGAGGCCCAGAGCCAGGGTCGGGACAGCCAGGCAGGCCAGCACCGTGTACTGCAGCCAGTGGATCCTCAGCGGCGAGGTTTCGGCGCCTTCGGCCGGCCTGGTGAAGAACATGGCCTTGATGACCTTGAAGTAGTAGTACAGGCTGACCACGCTGTTCAGGGCGGCGATGATCACGAGCCAGAACAGCCACTGGTCCATGACCGCGGTGAACAGGTAGAACTTGGCGACGAAGCCCGCGAAGGGCGGCACGCCGGTCAGCGAGGCCAGGAAGACGGTCATCATCGCGCCCAGCCAGGGGGCCCGGAAGCCGATGCCCGCGTAGTCCTGCAGCTGCTCGCTCTTGAGGTGGTTGTTGATGGCCACCACGACGAGGAAGGCGCCCAGGTTCATGATCGTGTAGACCAGCAGGTAGAACAGGATCGAGGCCAGGCCGGCGCTCGTCAGCAGCACGAAGCCCATCAGGATGTAGCCCACGTGCGCGATGGAGGAGTAGGCCAGCATGCGCTTGACGTTCTCCTGCCGCAGGGCGACCAGGTTGCCGTAGGTCATGGTCACGGCCGACATCACGGCCACCAGCATGGGCCAGTTGATGTTCTGCACGAACTGCATGGCGTTGCCGTTGCTGCCGGCGAAGCTCGTGTAGAAGAGCCGGATCATCAGGGCGAAGCCGGCGGCCTTGGGGCCCACCGAGAAGAGGGCCGCGACCGGGGTCGGGGCGCCCTCGTAGACGTCCGGCGCCCAGTAGTGCAGGGGCACGGCGGCGATCTTGTAGCTCATGCCGACGAGCACCAGCACGACGACCACGAGCATCCCGAACTCGTTGACCTGCCCCGACATGAGGGCCGTGCGGATGCCGTCGAAATCGAGGCTGCCCGTCATGCCGTAGAGCAGGGACAGCCCGTAGAGCATGATCGCGCTCGAGACGGCGCCGAACAGAACGTACTTCAGCGAGGCCTCGGTGCTGCGCAGGCTCGTGCGCATGTAGCCGGCCATCACGTAGCTCACCAGGCCGACGCCCTCCATGGCCAGGAAGAGCATCAGCAGGTTGCGGGCCTCGGCCATGACCATGGTCGCCGCCGTCATCAGCACGACCAGGGCGTAGAACTCGCCCTTGTTCTCGCGCCGCGGCCCCATGATCTCCTCGCTCGTCCAGGCGAAGAGGACCGTCGCAAGACCCGCGAAGAGGAAGAGCAGCCGGAAGAAGATCGCGGTGCCGTCGACCACGATCATTTTGCCCATGATCGTGTGGGACATGTCGAAACCGTGGCCCGCTGCCGCGATCGCGTACGCCCCCGCGGTGGCCAGGCCGAAGACGGAGATCGCGAACGGCACCCAGATGCGCCGCCCGCGCACCACCAGGTCGCCGAGCAGGGCGAGCAGGAAGGTCCCGCAGAGGATCAGCTCCGGCAGCCAGTGGCGCAGGTCCGACCAGCTGGGAATGTTCAGATTCGTCAGTTCCATCGAGGAACGCTCCTCTTTCGGTTCACCGGGCCTAGCCGGCCACGACCTTGATCAGGTTGTTCAGCGTCACCTTCATCAGGTTCAGCACCGGCATCGGGTACACGCCCAGCAGCAGCACGATCACGCCGATGGGCACGAGCGTGAACATCTCGCGGGCGTTGATGTCGGGCAGCGAGTCCCACTTGTCGTTCTTCGGGCCGAGGAACACGCGCTGCAGCATCCACAGCACGTAGGCCGCGCCGATGATGATGCCCAGGGCGCTGATGATCGTGATCCCGCGGTACACCGGGAAGATGCCCATGAAGATCATGGCCTCGGAGACGAAGCCGCTCAGGCCCGGCAGGCCCAGGGCGGCGAAGAGCGCGAAGCTGAAGAAGCTGAAGTACAGCGGCATCTGCATGCCGAGACCGCCGAAGCCGTTGATCTCGCGGGTGTGGGCGCGGTCGTAGACGACGCCCACGCAGAGGAACATCATGGCCGTGATCGTGCCGTGGTTGAACATCTGGAGCACGGCGCCGTTGATGCCGGCGCTGGTCATGGCCGCCATGCCGAGCATGACGTAGCCCATGTGGGACACGGAGGAGTACGCCACGAGCTTCTTCATGTCCGACTGGGCCATGGCGCAGTAGGCGCCGTAGAGGATGTTGATGCAGCCGAGGATCGCCATGGTGTAGCTGAACCACACCGCCTGGTCGGGCAGCATCGGGTAGCTGATGCGCAGGATGCCGTAGGTGCCCATCTTCAGCAGCACGCCGGCCAGGATGACCGAGACGGCCGTCGGGGCCTCGACGTGGGCGTCGGGCAACCAGGTGTGGAACGGGAAGACCGGCACCTTGATGGCGAAACCGATGAAGAGCGCGATCCAGAGCAGGTGACGGATGTTCGTCAGCTGCAGCCAGTCGTTGTGGTTCCCCTGGTCGAACATGTGCAGCATGTTGAACGTGTGGCCGCCGGTGACCGGGTCGACCGTGTTCAGGTAGAAGGCGATCATCGCCAGCAGCATGAGCACCGAGCCGGCCAGCGTGTACAGGAAGAACTTGATGGCCGCGTACTCGCGCCGCGGGCCGCCCCAGATGCCGATCAGGAAGTACATCGGCAGCAGCATCACTTCCCAGAACACGTAGAAGAGGAAGAAGTCGAGGGCGCAGAAGACGCCGAACATGCCGGCCTCGAGCACCAGGAAGAGCGCGAAGTAGCCCTTCACCGACTTGGCGATCCCCCACGAGGCGATCACGCAGATGAACGACAGGAACGCCGTCAGGAGCACCATCGGCACGCTCAGGCCGTCGACGGCCATGAAGTACTCGATGTTGAAGCTCTTGATCCACGTGTAGTGCTCGACGAACTGGAAGCCCGCGGTGGTGCGGTCGAAGTTCACGAACAGCTGCACGGCCAGGATCAAGGGGACCGCGGCCGCGGCCGCGGCCACCGTCTTGATGACCTCTTTCCGTTCCGACGGAATGAAAGCGATCACAGCCGCCCCAATGACCGGGAAGAAGGTCATCCAGGAAAGAATGTGCTCACCCATGCGTGGCGCTCCTCTCGGGTTCGTAACCCGGACTCAGGTCAACCTAAAGGACTCGATAGATCAGGATCAGGACCAGGACCGAGGCGACGGTGTACGCGAGGTACGTCTGCACGCGTCCGGTCTGGATCCGACGGAAACCTTCGCCCGCCCCCTGCAGGACGGTGGCGACGCCGTTCACCGCGCCGTCGACGACGTACTTGTCGAACGTGCCCGAGACCGAGCTGACGATGCGCGTCAGGTAGCCCGTGCCGTTGACGATGCCGTCGATGATGACGCGGTCGAAGGCCGCCATCAGCCACGCCCACCACAGGGTGAAGCGGTAGATCGTGGCCGCGTAGAGCTCATCGAAGAAGTACTGGCCCTGCAGCACCCGGTAGGCGCCGCCCATGTTGGCCTGCATCTT